>NZ_JBDFXP010000033.1:0-60934 GCF_040911965.1 Phocaeicola sp. RTP21359st1_B8_RTP21360_211022 | reverse complement strand
TCAAGATAAATATCAAAACGGTCAGCACTCTTGTCGAAATTGACAATATCAAAGTTGTCTATAAGCACATCCGGAAGGATGGCACGAAGGAGTCGTTCGGGTTTCATGAAACAAAGGTAAGCAAAGATAGCTAATTTTAAAACTTACCAACCAGAAATTTCCGCTGAGCCCATATAACACTACTAATTCTTAAGATAGCCAACACAAAATAAAAAAAAGATCTTCTAAAATTATAATTTTAGAAGATCTTTGTCTTTGACAAGTGGTTTGTCTGTTGGGATACCAGGATTCGAACCTGGAAAAACAGGACCAGAATCTGTTGTGTTACCATTACACCATATCCCAATTTTCCTATCAAAACACCCGTTTTGGTTTTGACGCTGCAAAGATACGGCTTTTTATTTAATCCACAAATTTTTGAAGCTTTTTTTTCTAATCAAGATTCTTTTTTCTCCATTTGCCTTCTTTTCCGGCCTTCCTTATCCTTCTTGACCGTGTATCATCATTCTAGACTTAACATAACAATAAAAAGATTCTCTAACTAAAAAAAACAAAAACCGAATATATTTAATGCACATTTTTTCGCTAGAATGAGAAAACCAAGTATCTTTGTGCATTGTTGTAAATACATATATTAGAATAATCAGTTGTTAATAACATTATAATGAACGAAGCAGAGACTTTAATAAAAAAAATAACAGAAGGCATTCAAGAAAAGAAAGGTAAAAACATTGTAATAGCGGACCTCACCGCCATTAATGATACCATTTGCAGCTATTTCGTAATCTGTCAAGGTAATTCCCCAAGTCAAGTTACAGCTATCGTTGACTCAGTCAAGGAATATGTACATAAAGAAATAAATGACAAACCTACGGGAATAGACGGACTGAGAAACGCAGAATGGGTTGCAATGGACTACAGTGATGTACTGGTACATGTCTTTTTGCCGGAAACAAGAAATTTTTATAATCTGGAACATTTATGGGCAGATGCCAAACTAACCCAAATTCCTGATCTAGACTAATCCAATACAGAATCAAAATGAGTGAAAATACCAATAATAAACCAAAGATAAACATGCCACGCTTCAATTTGAGTTGGCTGTATGTTATCATTGCCATGAGTTTTGCCATCCTCTACTTTTCCAATCAAGAAGGAGGAATTGACAAACAAATAACATATACCGAGTTTAAAGATATGATAAACAAGGGATATGCCAATAAAATAATTGCATACGATGACAATACGGTAGAAATGTACATTAAACCGGAATTTGTTAAAGATGTATTTAAAAATGACTATAAAAAAGTAGGTCGTAATCCAGCCTTGAACGTTGAAATAGGTTCCATGGAGTCATTGGATAAATTCATGGAAAAGGCACAGGAAGAAGGTCATTTTACCGGATCTATCAGTTATGAAAAGAAACGCGACTACTTCGGTGCATTATTTTGGAATATCGCTCCGTTTTTACTGTTGATCGGTATCTGGATGTTTGCCATGCGCCGCATGAGCGGCGGAGCAGGGGCCGGAGGCGCCAATCCATTCAACGTAGGTAAAAGCAAAGCTCAGGTATACGAAAAAGGAGACAAAACTAACCGGATTACTTTTAAAGATGTAGCCGGACAAGCGGAAGCTAAACAAGAAGTGGAGGAAATTGTAGAGTTTCTGAAACAACCTCAGAAATACACGGAGCTGGGAGGTAAGATACCTAAAGGCGCTTTACTGGTAGGCCCTCCGGGAACCGGTAAGACTTTGCTGGCAAAAGCTGTTGCCGGTGAGGCGGATGTACCTTTCTTTTCGCTTTCGGGTTCCGACTTTGTGGAAATGTTTGTCGGAGTAGGTGCATCCCGTGTACGTGACTTGTTCCGCCAGGCGAAAGAGAAAGCTCCTTGCATTATTTTCATTGATGAAATTGACGCGGTAGGACGTGCCCGTGGCAAAAATCCAAGCATGGGTGGAAATGATGAACGCGAAAATACATTAAACCAATTATTGACAGAAATGGACGGTTTTGGTTCAAATAGCGGTGTGATCATTTTGGCCGCTACCAACCGCGCGGATATATTGGATAAGGCATTATTGCGTGCCGGTCGTTTTGACCGCCAGATTCATGTTGACTTACCCGACTTAAACGAACGTAAAGAAGTATTCGGAGTACATTTGAAGCCTTTAAAACTGGACGAAAGTGTTGATCTGGATTTGCTCGCCCGTCAAACTCCGGGATTCAGTGGGGCAGATATTGCCAATGTATGTAATGAAGCAGCACTGATCGCCGCCCGCCATGGTAAGAATGCGGTTGGGAAACAAGATTTTCTAGATGCTGTAGACCGTATTATCGGTGGTTTGGAAAAGAAAACCAAAATCATGACTGCCGAAGAAAAGCGTACTATTGCCTTACACGAAGCCGGTCACGCTACGCTGTCTTGGTTTTTGGAACATGCCAATCCTTTGATTAAGGTAACCATTGTTCCCCGTGGACGTGCATTGGGAGCCGCATGGTATTTGCCCGAAGAACGGCAGATCACAACCAAAGAGCAGATGCTGGATGAAATGTGTGCCACTTTAGGGGGACGTGCAGCCGAAGAACTGTTCACCGGACATATTTCAACCGGTGCCATGAACGATTTGGAACGTGTGACAAAACAATCATATGGAATGATTGCTTATGCCGGAATGAGTGAAAAGTTACCCAACTTATGTTATTACAGCAACGATGAATACTCTTTCAGCAAGCCTTACAGTGAACGTACAGCCGAACTGATTGACGAAGAAGTGAAAAGAATGATCAACGAACAATATGATCGGGCAAAAGCAATATTATCCGAACATAAAGATGGTCACAACGAGCTGGCCCGTCTGTTGGTTGAAAAAGAAGTAATTTTCGCCGAAGATGTGGAACGCATTTTCGGCAAACGCCCCTGGACTTCACGTTCAGAAGAAATTATGGCTTTAGAAGCTACAGCAAAACCAGTAGAAGTAACCGAAGATTTTGAAGAGAAGAATTCTTCAGATTCTGAGGAAAAGGAAAAAGAAAAAAAAGAAGCATAACATTGTAGAAAGATCTGTCAACTATATAAGCATTGTCATTCTGAATGATACAAAGAGTCCGTAATAATCCAGATATATCCGGATTCTTCATGGTCACTCAGAATGATAAAAAAAACAGATCTTCTACTTTGATTTTTGAATCACTTAAGACTAACGACCGTGAAAAGCAATTTCTTACAACGTGCCATAACCGGAATTATTTTTGTTGCAGTACTGATAGGCAGCATCGTGGAAGGGGCTGTCTCATTCGGCATCCTATTTGCCATTATCAGCGCATTGGCAATCAATGAATTCTGTAATTTGGTCAATCATGTAGAAGGAATACAAGTAAATAAACGTATATGTATTCTCAGCGGAATTTTTCTTTTCCTGTGCTTTTTCTATTTTGGAATAGATCCTTCACAAACAGGTATATTTATTCCTTATTTAGCTTTATTTATTTATCTGATGGTCAGCGAACTTTATTTGAAAAAAGAAAACCCGCTGAATAATTGGGCTTATGCCATGTTAAGCCAGATGTATATTGCCTTGCCATTCGCTTTGCTGAATGTATTGGCTTTCCACTCGGACGAAACAGCCAGCCTTTCACAATACAACGCTATTCTCCCACTATCTATTTTTATATTCAACTGGGTGAATGATACAGGTGCTTACTGTACAGGCATGCTGTTTGGCAAACATAAACTATTTGAACGCATCTCTCCTAAGAAGTCATGGGAAGGCTCTATTGGCGGCGGCATTTTCTGTATCATAGCTTCTTTCCTGCTATCTCACTTCTTCCCTTTCATGTCTACCGGAGTATGGATCGGACTAGCATTGACAGTGGTAGTATTCGGAACCTGGGGAGATTTAACGGAATCTTTATTAAAACGCCGTCTAGGCATCAAAGATTCGGGCAATATTTTACCGGGACACGGTGGAATGCTCGACCGTTTTGACAGCGCGATTCTCGCAATCCCGGCAGCAGTAGTCTATCTGTATGTAGTTTCTTTATTTTAACTCCGCCAAATCCAAAGGATTAAAGCCCGGTACATCCTCGCCAGTGAGCGGATAAGAGAAAATATATGTTTTTTCTTCCCCGTCCACAGGATTAACCAATACCTTTATTCCTTTCAATTCACTGTTTTCCGGTGAATAATCATCTAATTTAAAAGAAACCATACCAGGTACCAATCTGCCCTGACTTCCGTTGTTATTATAGCGGAGTTCCAAATGCGCATATCCGTCCTTTGTCCAAGGAATCATCTCATTCACAACCAGATTAAGAATAGGTTTCTGCGGACTGGGAAAATTCAACATAAAACGTACATTCAGATAGTCATCAGAAGGCCACATATCCTTGATCTGTACTTTCATATTTCCAATACTGTCCATATTATCGGGGTTCAATCCGATAATTTCCTGAACAGGTACTAAGGTATAGTCATTCAAACGGATATTATAAGCAAATCCACTTTCACCGGCTTCCAAAAAAGAATAATTTCCAAAAATCCGTTCTCCTGCCTTCAAATCCCGGTAAGGAACAATATGCTGCACCACCCACAACTTCTCTCCGTTGTCCAACACCAAATAAGGAGCATCATACTGAGGTTGTTTTTCTACGGTAGCCATAGCTATAGTCACCGTACTGTCCGGATCACTTTCATCATTACCACAAGATGAAAAGGAGAATACTCCGCTCAAAAGAAGCATCGCCCCTAACATAGATTGAAAAAAATATTTCATATACTTCCAGGGTTTAAGTTGTTTACCCGAAAGAACAAAAAGAGATCGTGAAAAGTTTATTTCTTCAACAAAGCTACCATTTCACGGGCTGCTGTCCCCGAAGCTCCTGCCGGACCTAAAATCTGAATAATACGATCATACTCTTCCAACACCTTATTTCTGTATACCTTATTATATAAAAGAGATTCTAACTCTGAACGCACGTTATCCACCGTCATCGTATCCGCCACCAGTTCACGAACCACTTCCTTGTCGGCTACCAGATTAACCAACGAAATATATTTCACTTTTAGAATATGCCGGCGAAGAAAAGCGATAAATTTCCCTACCGGAGTATAGTAACACACCACTTGAGGAACACGGAAAAGAGCTGTTTCCAAAGTTGCAGTACCCGAAGTCACCAATGCCGCCTGCGCGTGCTGCAACAACCTGTAGGTCTGTCCGAAAATGATTTTAACCGGTACATTCGGATTTATATAATCCGAATAATAGGCAGGGTCCATCCCCGGAGCCCCTGCCAGCACCAATTGATAATCTTTGGTAAACGGAGCAGCAGCCTCCAGCATCATCGGCAGGTTGTCTTTGATTTCCTGTTTCCGGCTGCCCGCCAACAATGCGATAACAGGCTTTTCGGACAAGCCATTATCCGCCACAAATTCCGGAAATCCATCCGGATGTTCCTTACAATAAGCATCCACTGCATCTACACAAGGATTACCCACATAATGAACAGGGTACTGATGTCCGGCAAAAAACTCAATCTCAAAAGGCAGGATGGAAAACAGTTCGTCTACATCCCGCTTGATATTTTTAATCCTATACTCTTTCCAAGCCCATATTTTAGGAGAAATATAATAGTAGACAGGTATTTTCGTCTGCTTCTTTATAAACTCGGCTATTTTCAGGTTAAAGCCGGGATAATCCACCAGAATCACTACATCAGGAGCCCAACGAACAATGTCCTGCTTACATTCTTTCATATTCCGAAAGATAGTACGCAAATGCAACAACACCGGGATAAAACCCATATAAGCCAGTTCTTTGTAATGTTTCACCCGCGTTCCACCAACAGCCGTCATCAAGTCCCCGCCAAAGAAACGGAATTCTGCTTCCGGATCTTCCTGTATCAAGGCACGCATCAAATTAGATGCGTGCAAATCGCCTGATGCCTCGCCTACTATCAAATAGTATTTCATACTTCCAGATTCCAGTTTTTCAACTCATTCATCATCCCATAAGCAGTCACATCAATTTGGGTCGGAGTTACCGCCACATACCCATGCCCTAATGCCCAGTGATCCGAATCTTCCGCTTCCGGTTCATAGTTATCAAACTCTCCGGTCAGCCAGAAATACTCTCCCCCCCGAGGATGCAGACTACGCTTCCATTCATTAATCCAAGCCCCATTCGTCTGACGGCAGATGCGTACCCCTTTCAAGGAAGCTGTATCCGGAAAGTTCACATTCAAGCAAATCCCCAAAGGCAAGCCATGCTCCAGGACCTGCTCAGTAATACGGCGTATATAAGGCAGCGATGAAGAGAAATCAGCATCCGCAAAATGATTACATAATGAATATCCGATAGAAGAGATCCCCTTCAGACACCCTTCAATCACTACCCCCATCGTACCGGAATAATGCACATTCACTGAAGAATTATCACCGTGGTTTATTCCACCTATCACCACATCGGGACGACGGGGAACCACCGTATGCAATGCCAGTTTCACACAATCTACCGGTGTGCCCGTACATTTATACACAGTCAAATCCTCCTCTTCACGTACCTTGTAATACTTCACAGGATGCTCGGAAGTGATCGCCCCCGAAGCTCCCGAACGAGGACCGTCCGGTGCCATTACGATTATCTCACCCATTCCACGCAACCCGCGTATCAATTCATTCAATCCCTTAGCTTCCACGCCGTCATCATTTGACAGCAATATCAACGGTTTTTCTTTCTTCATATTTTTCCACTCTTTTTCTCGGAGCGTAAAGATACAACTCTTTGCCGGAACTACCCCTCACCGGAAAAGAAAATTATCTTAATGTTCTACAACCCAGTGCTAAAAATAGAATAGAATTGAATGAAAATTTCTATCTTTGCCGCCGTTGAGTTATTAACAAAACCAATGAGTTATCAACAGTTTTGCTAATGTCTGCCGTTTTTTATAGGTGCAATCACCTATTATTTGTTACTTCGCAGCGAGAAAAACTGATTAATATGGGAAAAATTATTGCTTTAGCCAATCAAAAAGGTGGCGTAGGTAAAACTACCACAACGATTAACCTCGCAGCTTCTCTGGCAACACTGGAGAAAAAGGTGCTGGTTATTGATGCAGACCCTCAGGCCAACGCATCATCAGGATTGGGTGTGAACATCAAAGAGGTAGAATGCTCTATCTATGAATGTATTATCAACGAAGCCGATATACGGGAAGCAATTTATACCACCGACATTGACGGACTCGACATTGTTTCTTCACACATCGACCTGGTTGGCGCAGAAATAGAAATGCTGAACCTGGAAGACCGCGAGAAGATCATGAAAAAAGTATTAGCCCCCATGCGGGACGAATATGACTATATCCTGATAGACTGCTCCCCGTCGTTAGGCTTGATAACAATCAATGCGCTGACAGCAGCCGATTCAGTGATTATCCCTGTTCAATGCGAATATTTTGCATTAGAGGGCATCAGCAAATTGCTGAATACCATTAAGATTATTAAATCGAAACTGAATCCTTCACTGGAAATAGAAGGCTTCCTGCTGACAATGTTCGATTCACGTCTGCGTCTGGCCAACCAGATTTATGATGAAGTGAAACGCCATTTTCAAGAATTGGTATTCAAGACAATTATACAGCGTAACGTCAAACTGAGCGAAGCTCCCAGCCACGGCATTCCTGCAATATTGTATGATGCCGACTCTACCGGAGCCAAGAATCATTTGGCATTGGCACAAGAAATTATAACACGTAACAGTAAGTAAACAATGGCAGTACAGAAGAAATTTGCTTTAGGACGCGGGCTTGACGCACTGATCTCGACTGAAGAAGTAAAGACAGCCGGCTCATCTTCTATCAACGAGATAGAACTGAGCAAAATATCCGTCAACCCTAACCAACCGCGTCGTGAATTTGATCCGGTGGCGTTACAGGAGTTGGCCGACTCTATTGCCGAAATTGGTATCATCCAACCCATTACGTTGCGTCAACTGAGTGAAGACTCTTACCAGATCATAGCCGGAGAACGTCGTTACCGTGCCTCCATACAGGCAGGACTTAAATCTATTCCGGCATACATCCGCACAGCCGATGACGAGAATGTAATGGAAATGGCGTTGATTGAAAATATTCAGCGTGAAGATTTGAATTCATTGGAGATTGCACTGGCTTATCAACATTTATTGGAACAATATGCATTGACACAGGAACGGCTGAGCGAACGTGTAGGGAAAAAACGTACCACTATCGCCAATTATCTGCGCCTGCTGAAACTTCCGGCCCAGATTCAAGTAGCATTGAAAAACCGCGAAATAGACATGGGACACGCCCGTGCCTTATTGTCCTTAGATGATCCTAAGACCCAAATACGTATCTTTAATGAAATACAGTCACAAGGCTATTCTGTCCGTAAAGTGGAAGAAATTGTCAAGGCACTGAGCAGTGGCGAGACAGTGGACAGCGGTGGGAAGAAGATCAAACCGAAAGGCTCCAAATTATCCGAGGAATACACTTTGCTGCAAAGCCACCTCTGCGGATTCTTCGGTTCGAAAGTACAGCTATCATGTACAGCCAAAGGAAAAGGCAAGATCAGTATTCCGTTCAACAACGAAGAGGACTTGGAACGAATCATGGAAATACTGGATTCACTGAAAAAGAAAGAATAAAGCGTTATTACTACATTGAAAAGAAGAACATCCACATATAAACTGTTTACATTCCTGCTTTTATGCCTTATGATGGCTGGAAGCATGAATGTTCACGCCCAAAAGGCACGCAACCGCCGTATGGGTATAAAGACAGATTCTATTATACAAGTCAAAGATTCACTTGTCATTGACAGCCTGAAACTGCTGGAAGAACGGCAAAAGATAGAAAATATGGAAGCACCTGTTGATACTGCCGCTTTAGTCCGTAAAAATGATTCCATACAGAAAGCAATGGCTGCCGAAACAAAACCCCGGTTTATCCCGAACTCCAACCGTGCCATCTGGCTGGCGTTGGTAATTCCCGGCGGAGGACAGATATACAACCGTAAATATTGGAAACTGCCGATAGTATATGGTGGTTTTGTGGGATGTGCATATGCGCTGACCTGGAACAACAGAATGTACAAGGACTATTCTCAAGCCTATCTGGATATTATGGACGATGACCCTGATACCAAAAGCTACGAAGACTTCCTGCCTCATGGCATGAGCGCGGAAGGTATGGAGGACACCTTTAAAAAACGAAAAGATTTCTATCGCCGAAATCGGGATTTAAGCATATTCTGTTTTATCGGTGTATATATACTGTCTGTCATAGACGCATACGTGGATGCCGAACTATCTGATTTTGACATATCCAAAGACTTAGGTCTTCAAATACAACCTGTTATTTTTAATGACGGCCGGAGCAGGATACCTAATACAATAGGCCTGCAATGCAGCTTCAAATTTTAATCGCATGAAAAACTTTTTAATTGGTTTATTTACATTTATAGGAACAACGGGAATAAGCGCACAAACCCAAAGTATTACCGTTCACTCGCAAACTACAGGAAAAGAAGAAATTATTGATGTTCCTGAAAGTATGCAGTCAGAAATGGACAGTCTTTACTGGGACTGGCAATCTAAGAATCACATCACATTGGGAGAGAACTGCACAATGGCCTCTACCAACCCTGTTGTAAGTGATTCCATCTATATGGATCGTCTGTCACGTATTCCCTCTATCATAGAAATGCCTTACAATGAGGCAGTACGCAAATTCATTGATATGTATGCCGTCCGTCTGCGCAATAAAGTATCCTTTATGCTTGCGGCAACCAATTTTTATATGCCTATCTTTGAAGAAGCACTTGATTTATACGACCTTCCTCAAGAACTGAAATATCTGCCGATTATAGAGTCCGCCTTAAATCCTGTCGCTGTTTCCCGCCAGGGAGCTACCGGCTTGTGGCAGTTTATGCTGGGTACAGGAAAAATATACGGGCTGAAGAACAATAGTCTGATAGACGAAAGACGGGACCCGGTCAAATCAACTTGGGCGGCAGCACGTTACCTGAAAGACCTGTACGACATCTATCAAGACTGGAATCTGGTATTGGCAGCTTACAACTGCGGGCCGGGCACTATCAACAAAGCCATACGCCGTGCCGGAGGAGCCACGGATTATTGGACAATCTACAACTATCTGCCCAAAGAAACCCGTGGGTACGTTCCTGCTTTCATAGCGGCAAACTACATCATGACCTATTATTGCGAACATGGCATCTGTCCCATGGAAACACAGCTTCCCAACGCTACAGACACCATTCACATTAACAAAGACCTCCACTTACAACAAGTGGCAGAAGTATGCAACATCAACCTAGACCAGCTTCGCAGCCTGAACCCCCAATACAAAAAGGATATTATTCCCGGTAACAGCGAGTTGTGCGCACTTCGTCTGCCCAATAACTTTGTCAGTACTTTCATTGACCGCCAAGACAGCGTGTTCGCTTATAAGCCCAATGAATATCTGACCAAAAGAAAAACGGTAGCCATCAAGGAAACAACCAGTAGCAGAAACCGCTCATCCAAGGGAACTCTTTATCATAAAATCAAACAAGGAGACACATTGGGAGGAATTGCTGCCAAATACCACGTATCCATCAGCCAATTACGTAATCTAAACGGTATAAAGGGCAATAATATCAGAGCCGGAAGAAGTTTGCGGATCAGATGATTGATAAAAAATACAGATTTAACACTATACATTTTCTGAAAATACTTGCTTGAATATGTTTTTTGTATATTTTTGCAGTATAGATTATAGGAGGCAAAGATATGACGGATGAAAAGCAGACTCAGGAACAGGCGGATGAGGAAATGATAAACCAAGGGTTTCAGGAACTTTTGGACAGTTATCTAGCGACCAAGCACCGCAAAAAAGTAGAAATCATCACAAAGGCATTCAATTTTGCCAAACAAGCACATAAAGGAGTAAAACGACGCTCGGGTGAACCATACATCATGCATCCCATAGCCGTTGCTAAAATTGTATGTACCGAAATAGGACTGGGATCAACTTCCATTTGTTCGGCTTTACTGCATGATGTGGTTGAAGATACAGACTACACTGTGGAAGACATTGAAAATCTGTTTGGTCCTAAAATCGCACAGATTGTAGATGGCCTGACTAAAATATCCGGCGGCATATTCGGAGACCGGGCTTCCGCACAAGCCGAGAATTTCAAGAAATTGCTACTGACCATGAGTGATGACATCCGGGTTATCCTCATCAAAATAGCCGACCGTCTGCATAATATGCGTACACTTGGCTCCATGCTTCCCAACAAGCAATACAAAATTGCCGGAGAAACCTTATACATCTATGCGCCACTGGCTAACCGCTTGGGGTTAAACAAAATAAAGACAGAACTGGAAGATCTCAGTTTCAAATATGAGCATCCGGAAGAATATGCACAGATAGAATCCAAGCTACAAGAAACACAAGCGGAACGCGAAGAAGTATTCCGTGAATTTACAGCACCTATCCGCGCACAACTGGACAAAATGGGTATCAGCTATCAATTGATAGCACGAGTCAAATCCCCTTATTCCATCTGGAACAAGATGCAGACCAAGCATATCACATTTGAAGAAATATATGATATCCTGGCTGTCCGTATCATCTTCTGTCCCAAAAATCCGGAAGAAGAACTCAACGAGTGCTTTAACATATACGTATCCATATCCAAGATTTATAAACCGCACCCAGACCGCTTGCGCGACTGGGTAAGCCATCCTAAAGCCAACGGCTATCAGGCACTTCACGTAACTCTGATGAGCAACAAAGGCCAATGGATAGAAGTGCAGATACGCAGCGAGCGGATGAATGATGTAGCCGAACAAGGCTTTGCCGCACACTGGAAATATAAAGAAGGCGGAGGCAGTGAGGACGAGGGCGAACTGGAAAAATGGCTGCGTACCATCAAGGAAATTCTGGATGATCCGCAACCGGATGCCATGGACTTTCTGGATACCATCAAACTGAACCTGTTCGCTTCTGAAATATTTGTCTTCACTCCGAAAGGTGAAATCAAAACGATGCCGCAAAACTGTACGGCACTGGATTTTGCATTCTCCATCCATACATTCTTGGGCAGCCATTGCATCGGAGCTAAAGTCAACCACAAGCTGGTGCCCTTGAGCCACAAACTGCAAAGCGGCGACCAGGTGGAGATTCTTACTTCCAAATCACAACATGTACAGCCTTCGTGGATAAACTTTGCCACCACTGCAAAAGCCAAGGCTAAGATACAGGCCATACTGAAACGCGAACAGCGAGGTATGCAGCAGGCCGGTGAGGAAATGTTACGGGAATTCTTCTCCAGGGAGGGAGTAGAGTACACTCCCGAAAACATACGAAAGATCTGTAATCTGCATACCCTCAAGACACAGGAAGAATTGTTTGCAGCCATCGGATTCAAAACAATCATTCTAGGAGAAAACGATAAAAACGAACTGAAAGACAAACCGGTTTCCAGTAACTGGAAAAAGTATATCTCTTTCGCTTTCGGAGGCAGCAAGACAAACAAGGAGAAACCGACAGAAGAGAAGGTTCCCCTACCAAAGATAGACAGCAAGAAAATATTGAAACTGACTCCCGAAGCTATCCAAAAGAACTATGTGATAGCAGAATGCTGCAAGCCTATTCCGGGAGATGACGTTTTGGGATATATAGGCGACAATAATCGTATCATCATCCACAAACGCCAATGTCCGTTGGCTACCAAACTGAAAAGCAGTTATGGCAACCGCTTGTTGGCTGTCCAATGGGAGACTGGAAAGTCCTTGTACTTCCCTGTAAATATCTACATAAAAGGTATTGACCACATCGGTCTGTTAAACAAGGTAACAGAAATCATTTCACAACAATTGAATGTAAATATCCACAAGTTGAATATTGAAAGTAACGATGGTATCTTTGAAGGAAGAATACAGCTATTTGTGCACGATGTGGATGATGTAAAATCCATCACTACCAACCTAAGGAAAATAGATGAGATAAAAACCGTCACCCGTATCGAAAAGTTCGAAGACCAGCCGAATTAACCAATACCAGTTTCACCGCAGATTACACTGATTTGTCCATAACGATTATCTGCAACTCGTTTTTAATCCGTGCAATCTGTGGTGAATATTCTTAAGTCAGGTAATCCAGTTCTTTACGCATACTGACCAATTCCTCACGTATCAGTTTCAATCTGTCCAAAATCTCCGTAGTACGGATAGTGGTTTCCCTGTTCATCTTCAGTTTCTGCTTGGCCCCCTGTAAAGTCATCCCTTTCTCTTTCACCAGATGATAGACCAGCCGGATATTCTCAATATCCTCTTTACGATACTGACGGACATTCCCTCCCGCCTTCTTGGGCGAAATAATAGGAAATTCCTTTTCCCAATAACGCAACAAGGATTCATTTACATCAAACATCTTCGCCACTTCCCCAATGGAATAGTAAAGTTTCAATTCTTTATTCGGATTATAGGCCATGGTAAATTAAAATTAAGAATTAAAAATTCACGGCTAGTCAAATACCTTACCGTGATTGGCTGCAATCTGTATCATCTTGTCATAATCTTCCGCACTCAAATCCATGAAATAATAATTCACAGGATTCTGCACTTTTCCTTTCACGTGCACTTCATAGTGCAAGTGCGGCCCAGTACTCTTGCCCGTATTTCCTACCTCCCCTATCACTTCCCCACGTACCACCTTTTGCCCCGGGCGAACCTTATACTTGCTTAAATGTGCATACCAAGTCACGTACCCGAAACCATGATCCACCTGGATCAGATTTCCATAACCGGTTTCCCATCCCGCCTTTACCACCGTTCCGTCTCCCGTAGCATAAACAGGAGTACCTATATTGGCAGAGAAATCCATTCCCGCATGAAACTTGGCTGTTTTATAAATAGGATCTATACGTACACCGTAACCTGAAGCCGTCTTCTTCAAATTCTTATTGGATACCGGCATTATGGCCGGAATACATTTCAGCATCTCGTCATGATTCTTGCACAAATCCACCACCTCGTCAAAAGACTTGGACTGGATATAAAGCTGCCGGTTCAACATATCCAGCTTCTGAGTGGTATTGATAACCAGATCGGCATTCGCCATATCCCGCAACTGTTCATAGCGGTTTGTCCCCCCATAACCGGCCTTACGGACTGCATCCGATACAGGATCGGCCTGCAACACCACCCGATACAAATTATCATCACGCTGCTGGATATCCTGCATCACCCCCATAGCCTCATCCAGACGATGGGACAACACATTATACTGGGCCAGCAAACGGGTATTCTCTATACGGAGCTCCTTCTCGGACGGAGAACCAAAGATCAATAATAAGATAATGAAACTGCCTGCCCCCAAGCCCATTCCCACAAACAAACGGCGCAAGATGCTTAAGGCACGCTGCCTCACTGTAGGGTAAATGCGGTCATAAGTTCGGGTCTTAGGATTATAAATATAGTAGACTTTACGCATCTAATTCTGCTTTTTGAAGTTTTTAATGCACAACACATCAATATTTTGCACAATTCTTGACGACAAAAAT
Organism: Phocaeicola sp. RTP21359st1_B8_RTP21360_211022; assembly: GCF_040911965.1. NCBI lineage: Bacteria > Pseudomonadati > Bacteroidota > Bacteroidia > Bacteroidales > Bacteroidaceae > Phocaeicola > Phocaeicola sp. RTP21359st1_B8_RTP21360_211022. Next base: position 46,343 of record NZ_JBDFXP010000033.1, on the reverse strand, counting down.
AATAAAACCAATTATCTTTGCAAATCCTTTTTGAGAATATTAACTAGAAGACAATATATTATAAGCGACATGATGACAGCTAAAGAAATTAGAGATTCTTTCAAAAGCTTTTTCGAGTCGAAAGGACACCAGATTGTCCCATCGGCTCCGATGGTCATTAAAGATGACCCCACATTGATGTTCACCAATGCAGGTATGAACCAGTTCAAAGACATTATTCTGGGCAACCACCCGGCCAAATACAAAAGAGTCGCGGACTCACAAAAATGTTTGCGTGTAAGCGGCAAGCACAATGACCTGGAAGAAGTGGGACATGATACCTACCACCATACTATGTTCGAAATGCTGGGCAACTGGTCTTTCGGAGATTACTTCAAGAAAGAAGCTATCGGCTGGGCATGGGAATATCTGGTAGATGTACTGAAGATAGATCCGAAAGATCTGTATGCCACCGTATTCGAAGGAAGTCCCGAAGAAGGACTGGAACGGGACAACGAAGCCGCCTCTTACTGGGAACAGTTCCTGCCGAAAGACCATATCCTCAATGGCAACAAACATGACAACTTCTGGGAAATGGGTGATACAGGTCCCTGCGGCCCGTGTTCCGAAATCCATATCGACTCACGTTCGGAAGAAGAAAAAGCTCAAATCCCCGGCAACCAACTGGTAAATAAGGATCATCCGCAAGTAATCGAGATCTGGAATCTTGTATTCATGCAGTTCAACCGCAAAGCAGACGGTTCACTGGAAGGTCTTCCTGCCAAAGTGATCGATACCGGTATGGGATTCGAACGTTTGGTGCGCACACTGCAAGGCAAGACATCCAACTATGACACTGATGTGTTCCAACCGATACTGAAAGCCATTGCCGAAATGGCAGGAACCACCTATGGTCAAGACAACCAGAAAGATATCGCCATGCGCGTTATAGCCGACCATATCCGTACCATCGCATTCTCAATCACCGACGGCCAGTTGCCCAGCAACGCAAAAGCCGGCTATGTAATCCGCCGTATCCTCCGCCGTGCCGTCCGTTACGGATATACTTTCCTGGGACAGAAACAAGCATTCATGTACAAGCTGCTGCCTGTATTGATTGAGAATATGGGCGAGGCCTATCCGGAGTTGAACGCACAGAAAACACTGATCGAGAAAGTGATCAAAGAAGAAGAAGAATCTTTCCTGCGCACACTGGAAACAGGTATCCGTCTGTTGGACAAGACTATGAACGATGCCAAAGCTGCCGGGAAAAAAGAGATCAGCGGTGTGGATGCCTTTACATTATATGACACTTTCGGTTTCCCCCTCGACCTGACAGAACTGATTCTCCGAGAAAACGGCATGACTGTAAACGAAGAAGAGTTCAACGCCGAAATGCAGAAACAAAAAGAACGCGCCCGTAACGCGGCAGCCGTTGAAACCGGCGACTGGATCACCATAAAGGAAGGTGACACCCACTTTGTAGGTTATGACTTTACCGAATATGAAACCAGCATCCTGCGCTATCGCCAGATCAAGCAGAAAAACCAGACACTGTATCAAATTGTACTGAGCGATACTCCTTTCTATGCCGAAAGTGGTGGTCAGGTAGGTGATACAGGGGTGATCGTAAGCGAATTCGAAACCATTGAAATCATTGACACCAAGAAGGAAAACAACCTTCCTATCCATATCACCAAAAAACTGCCCGAACACCTTGACGTTCCGATGATGGCTTGTGTAGATACAGAAAAACGTGCCGCCTGTGCCGCCAACCACTCTTGTACTCACTTGCTGGACGAAGCGTTGCGCCAGGTATTAGGAACTCACGTAGAACAAAAAGGTTCTTTGGTAACCCCTGAGTCATTACGTTTCGACTTCTCTCACTTCCAGAAAGTGACTGACGAGCAACTTCGTGAAGTGGAACATTTGGTAAATGCCAAAATCCGTGAGAACATCCCTTTGACGGAATACCGCAATCTTCCTATCGAAAAGGCAAAAGAACTGGGTGCTATTGCTTTGTTCGGTGAAAAATACGGTGATGAGGTACGTGTTGTCCAATTCGGAAACTCTATTGAATTCTGTGGAGGTACCCACGTTCCGGCTACAGGCAAGATCGGTATGGTCCGTATTATCAGCGAAAGCTCTGTTGCTGCCGGTGTGCGCCGTATCGAAGCTATCACGGGTGCCAAAGTAGAGGAATTGATGGATACGGTCCAAGATACGCTGAATGACTTGAAGGCATTGTTCAACAATGCCCCCGATCTGAAAGTCGCCATCCGCAAGTATATTGACGAAAATGCAGGATTGAAGAAGCAGGTGGAAGAGTTCATGAAAGAAAAGGGCGCCGCACTGAAAGCCAGACTGGTAGAGAATGCCAAAGAAATAAATGGTGTGAAAGTGGTGAAAGCCATCATTCCGATGTCTGCCGACGTAGTGAAAGATATTGCCTTCCAGCTGAAAGGTGAGATTCCTGCCAATCTGTTCGTTGTAATAGGTAGTGTGGACAACAACAAACCGATGCTGACTGTCATGATTAGCGAAGACTTGGTAAAAGCCGGACAGAATGCAGGCAAACTGGTCCGTGAAGCAGCCAAACTGATTCAAGGCGGCGGCGGTGGTCAGCCCCACTTCGCAACGGCAGGCGGTAAGAATCCCGACGGTCTGAATGCGGCTGTTGATAAAGTGATAGAGCTGGCTGCATTGTAATCTATTCGAATTTCGTCCATATTTCGTATATATCAAAACTCCGCCATCTGGTCTGAAAGCCGATGGCGGAGTTTTTTTATCTGGTTTACTAAGCCTTTTCTTCTTTATGGATAAGGGAAATAAAAAGGAAGATTTCTATCTCCCAAGCCTTTGGAGTTATCTCCATAACCTTTGGAGTTAACTCCATAAGCTTGGGAGTTAACTCCAAAGGTTATGGAGATAGAATACAAACGTTCAAAAAGGCTTAGCCATAAAGAAAAAAACATTAACCAAACGGTTGAAAACATATCATCAGTCATTAACACCTCACTGACTGCCCGCTCATTCCGTCTGCTCCTTCGGCCAGTTCACTAGATACAGAATTTCCGTAGCACGGGTGAAAGCCGTATACAGCCAACGGAAATAATCCGGAGTCAACATATCCTCCGTCATATAACCCTGATCCAAAAAGACCCGTTTCCACTGGCCACCCTGCGCTTTGTGACAAGTAACGGCATACGCATATTTCACCTGCAAGGCATTGTAATGAGGATCGGCTTTCATTTTCTTCATCCGCTCACGTTTCACTGTTATATCAGCATAATCCTCCAATACCGAATAAAACAACTTGTCATTCAATTCTTTAGGCAGTGCGGGTGTTTCAGTATGCAAGGTATCCAACAAAAGTTTCACCTCCAGTTCCATACCATCATAGTCGGGGAACGCCAGCACCACATCGGCAAAACGAAAGCCGTATGCCTCACGCACCCGACGGACACGGCGAACCACAGCTATATCTCCATTGGCTATAAAATCAATCTCCTTACAACCCTCCGTCCAAAAATAGTTATTCTTCGCCACCATCAGCAGGTCACCGCTGTTCAGCTCATCCTCCCGAAACAGAATCGTATTCCTAATTCCCTTATTATAAATATTCGCCCGTTTATTGGAACGGCAGACCACAATCGTTTCGTCCATACCTGCCTGACCGTAACAATCATTGATTACCTCAATCAGCTCACTACCAGAAACCATCCGGATATCCGGAAACCCTTCCACACGGACAGAAGGCAAAGTGAGAAAATTTTCCTCGGATATGTAGCGGCGCAATTCTGTCGCATTCCAAAGAATCCCCGAATCATGCATCTGACGAACCACCTCAGTGAGCTGCGCCTCATATACTTCCATGCCATACCCGCGTAACTTATCGGCCGAAAGAGCCGGACTCTCCTCCTCTCCCACCGGAGGAAGCTGCGCCGTATCTCCTATCAGCATCAGACGGCAACCTGTTCCGGCATATACATATTGAATCAAGTCGTCCAGCAAACGCCCTGTACCAAAGACCGCCCCCGCCAATCCGTCATTAGCGATCATCGACGCCTCATCCACAATAAACAAAGTATGCTGATGCAGGTTATCATCCAAAGAAAAGTTGTCCAGGTCATTTGAAAAGTTGCGCTGGCGGTAAATCTTCTTATGGATAGTATAAGCCGGATGCTGTGCATAATGTGAAAAGACTTTAGCCGCCCTTCCCGTCGGAGCAAGCAGAACACACTTTTGCTGTAACTGGTCCAAGGTCTTCACCAATGCTCCGATAAGGGATGTTTTACCCGTACCGGCATATCCCTTTAAGAGAAAAACCGAGTCCGATTGGCGGGAAAAGAGAAAATCTGCTAAAAATTTAACAGCTTTTTCTTGTTCTAAAGTTGGTTTATATAGAAAATTTCCCTTAATTTGCTGCACTAAATAACTATTAATCATAATTGCGTAATAAAAAGTTCCTTGAACTGTGCGTTATTAGATTTATTTGTTTTATTTTTGCGATGCGAATATAAACTAAAAAAAACACATATTTATCATGAAAACAGTTATTAATATTGTATTGGCTGCTTGCGTTATCGGTTTGATATACGTTTGCTACGGCAGTATCATGGGACCGATCAACTTCGATGACGCTAAAAAGACTAGAGAGAAACAAGTTATTGCACGCTTAATTGACATCCGTAAGGCACAGTTGGAATACCGTAACCTGCACAATGGACGATATACTGCAAGCTTCGACACCTTGATTGATTTCGTCAAAACTGCAAAACTTCCGTTTGTAAAGAAAGAAGGAGTTTTGTCTGATACACAACTGGAAGCCGGTATGACTGAAAAGAAAGCGATGGCAATCATCAACAAAGCCAAAAAGACCGGTAACTGGAAAGAAGTTGAAAAAGAAGGTTTGATGAACTTCAAACGTGATACTTTATGGGTTGCCGTAACAGATACAATCTATGCTCCGGGCTTCAATGCAGACTCTTTGAGATATGTTCCCTTCGGAAACGGCGTACAATTTGAGATGGTTACCCGCAGCGATACTACCAAATCGGGTGCTCCTTTGAACTTGTTCCAAGCTCAAACTCCGTATGAAACATATTTGGGCGGCTTGAATACTCAAGAATTGGCTAACCTTAAAGACCTTCAGACCAAATTGGGTAAATATTGCGGTTTAAGAGTGGGTGATATCGAACAGCCTAACAATAACGCAGGTAACTGGGAATAAGAATGACTGAACGTATCGATTTTACAAAATCGGAACAATATACATTATCCATCCGCCTCAGTGCGGATGGATTTTCTTTTTCTATCTATAACCCACTGACAGATAATGATTTCTGCTTTGTTCCGCATCCGGTCAACACCGGATATTCCATGACGGCCAATCTGAAAGATATGCTGACTAAAACAGAAGCGCTGAAGTATCCGTATAAACGGGTTAACATCTTGTATGACTCCCCCCGTTTCACCCCTGTTCCTTTGGAATTATTCGAAGACGAACAGATGGATACAATTTTCTATCATAATTTTCCTAAAGCTAAAGGAAATAACGAGATTGTACTTTGCAATGTCCTGGGAAGAAGCAATGTGGTAATACTTTTTGCTATGGACAAACATACCCATTTGTTACTGACTGAACATTTTCCTACAGCTCGTTTCTTCTCCACCGCCAGCCCGCTGACTGAATATTTCGCCCGGAAAAGCAGGTTGGGTAACAGCCGGAAACTATATACATACATACGCGAGCAACAAATGGAAGTTTTTTGTTTTGATAAGGGCAACTTATTACTGATCAACTCATTTCCATGCAAACAAACCACAGACCGTGTGTATTACCTATTATATGTATGGCAACAATTAAATTATAGTCAGGAAAGAGACGAGCTGCACTTGACAGGAATATTAGAGGACAAAGAAGAATTACTGAAAGAGTTGCGCAATTATCTGCGCCAGGTATTCGTCATCAGCCCCAAAGCGGAATTCAACCGCTCCGAGATAAGTAAAATAGAAGAGATACCTTTTGACATGCAAACCTTATTATTATGCGAGTAATCAGCGGTATATACAAACGGCGCCGTTTCGATGTGCCTCATACATTCAAGGCACGTCCGACAACGGATTTCGCCAAAGAGAACCTTTTCAATGTATTAAGTAACAATTATTTTGACTTCGAGGACGGAGTTACAGCCTTGGACCTTTTCGCCGGTACGGGCAGCATCAGTATAGAACTGGTTTCACGCGGTTGTGACCGGGTTATTTCAGTAGAAAAAGATCCCCAGCACCTTTCTTTCATCTCACAGGTGATGCGTGAAGTGAAGACTGACAAATGTTTTCCTATCCGTGCTGATGTCTTTAGATTTATAGACAAATGCAGCGAGCAATTTGATTTCATCTTCGCCGACCCTCCATACGCCTTGAAAGAGTTGGAAAGCATCCCCACCCGTATTTTCGAAAGCGGGATTTTAAAGGAAGACGGATTACTGGTACTGGAACATGGCAAAGAGAATCATTTTGAGGATGACCCCCATTTTATTGAGCGCCGTGCATATGGCAGTGTGAACTTCTCTTTCTTCAAAGCAACGGTGCCAGCAACCGGACAATAGATTCTTGTGCTTTTTGATACCAAGGACGCTTTATCCATGTTTTTCTCTGCAACAGGATGGCGTCCTTCTGGTCTTGCAGGAAAATACCTTTCAACAGCAATGCTGAGGACGGATCATACATAAAGGCATTCACCTCAAAATTATGCTCAAAGCTACGGAAGTCCATATTTGTAGAACCTACCGTAGAAAGAGTATCATCACTGACCATCAGCTTGGAATGCAAAAAACCTTTCTGATAAAGGTAAATCCTGACACCCGCACGCATGATATCATCCAAATAAGATAACGAACCTAAATGTGTTATCCATGTATCGGCACGTGCCGGTATCATAATGCGAACATCCACGCCTGCCAAAGCTGCCGTTTTCAATGCCATCAGAATAGGTTCGGTAGGCAACAGGTAAGGTGTTTGTATATAAAAATACTTTCGGGAGCTGCTGATAGCTATCAGTAGCCCTTGCATAATATCCCGCCATTCGCCTACAGGATCGGAAGTGACAATCTGTATCAGAGCCTTTCCAAAGATTCCGACTTCGGGGAAATAACGGGAGGAAGTGATAAGGGTACGGTCTACTACATACCAATCGGTCAAAAAAGCAGTCTGTAACCCATATACCGCTTTTCCTTCTATTTTAATGTGAGTATCCCGCCATATCCCCCATGGAAAGCCTTTCATATAGCGCAAAGCAATGTTCATCCCTCCCGTATAAGCCACACGACCGTCGATTACTACTATTTTACGGTGATTACGATAATTTACCTTACTGGTAAATAAAGGAAAACGGACTTTCAAAAAACTGCGTGCCTCAATACCTGCTCCCCGCATTTCATCAAAAAAAGCATGGGGAACTTTCCAGCAGCCCACATCGTCATATAGTAAACGCACTTCTACTCCCTGCCGCGCTTTATCTATCAACAAATCGCGCAGCAACCTGCCTGCCGGATCATCCTCAAAAATATAAAACTGCAAATGGATGTGATGCTTTGCCTTACTGATTTCTTTCATCAATGAATACAGCATGGAATAACCATCCGTAAAAACTTCCGTCGCATTTCCTTCAAAGGGCAAAGCATTATTCACTTTCCGGAAAAAACGCATCAACTGGTGCTGTTCATCAGGACACTTAAACGCCTTTTGCGCCTGGTATTCTGCCATGGGACGTTTTATGAGACGGGTGAACCCTTTCTTGCTGATCAATTTCTCCTTACGTGTGCTTCTGCCGAAAAAGAAATAGAACACAAGCCCCACAATGGGCAGGAAAAAGAGCACAAGTACCCATGCCATTGTTTTAACGGGATTACGATTATCAAGTATCACTATAAAGATAGTTCCGATGATAATCACAAAATAAAGCACGTTAAAAGCAACAGCAAAGATTTCATTAAAGATACTCCACTCTACCATATAATTCCAGTAATTTACTTATAAGCAAACTTATAAAAAAAATCCCAACCTATAACAATATAGATTGGGAAAAGATTAAGATATAGTTTCATTTAAAAAGGACGCCGGCCATGTCTTCCCGGACCGGGACCAAAACCGGGACCGCCGAATCCCCTATGGCTATTCATCATCTTGTCACGGGCGGCTTTACTTCCAAAAATATTCAGACGATAGATAAAATGTACCATACAATAACTGTTGATACTGTTGTATTCGGTAACCGAACGTACATCCGCAGTCAAAGAACGGCTGATATTGCTCTGTTGTTTTAAGATGTCGTACATTTCAAAACTAACAGTTGCAGCTCCTTTCAATAGACTTTGTGCTATTTGGGCATTCCAAATCAGTTCATTATTGTTCAAACTGGCATCATCATATCCTCTACGGGACTGGTTGGTGATATTAGTAGACAATGTCATCTGCCATGGTAAAGTGACATTGGTACTCGCTCCATATGAGAATGTATATGGATTCTGGTTCTTTTCAGGACGCAGCTTGCTACGTTCCGCTGTATACTCAATAGAACCATTCAATGAAAATTCAAACCAGTCATTCCGATAGGACCCATTCAGATTCTCCGCCAAAGTCAAACCGGTAGTCGTATTCTTATCATCATGCAATGTTTCCTTATTGTATAAGAACGCTACCTGATTCCGGTAGCTCACACGAGAAAAAGAATTTATAGTAAACTTTTTATTCTTCAAAGCCGAATTAAAACCGAACAATCCAAACGCATTCCAGTTTCCATTGATATTCTGAGGAGTTGAAGTAGTACCACCCGTATTCTCATCATATACCGTACTATTACTGATACTATTCTGAGTAGCAGTGAAATTTACATGAGTCATTATGCCACGCTGCTTCTCGGCATTATAAGTGTTATAAAACAAACGCATGGTATGGGCAAACGAAGGCTTCAAACCTGGATTACCCACACGGATATTCAACGGATTGGAATTATCGACAATCGGCAACAGGTTTTCCATACTAGGCTGGCTACTACGCCCACGATAAGTGATACGCAACTGACTTACTTTGGAGAAGCGATAACGAAAATCCAGATTCGGAGCAAAATTAAATACCGTTCTTGTGGTATCAGTCATGTAATCTCCCTTCTTATAGGACAATTTCGTATTTTGAGGCTGTAAGGACATGCCGGCACTCAACTGATATTTCTCCCGGATAAATCGTAGTCCCAAAGAAATATCATGATTAAAGTATTTATATTCAGCATCCTTACTCAAGCTATCCACATAAGCAGTTTCATAGTTTTCGGGTAATCCGTCATTTATATCCCAAGGATACCCCAAATCGTATGTCGATTTATCACTCTTGCTATTCTTATATTGGAATCTATAACTAAATTGCAGGAAAGTAGCCCGTGCTATAGGTTCGCTATAAGTAAACTGTGCTGTATAATTATAATTTTTAGTAGGCATCGTAATGTATTGATTACGATGTTCTATAGAATCCCCTCCTAAATAGTTCTTTATCTGATAATAACGGGTTTCCGATTGAGCATACTGATCGCTGTCATCATCTCCATATCCAAATGAACCACGGAATGTAATGTTACGTCCCTCATTATTCAGTTTCCGGTTCAGCTGCAATGTTGCATTAGCCGACAAACTATTTGATTTGGACAGATTATGTTCATTGGTAGCATTAATACGAGTATCCCTTAACGGATCATCAGACCCTATATTGTCAAAGTTCAAATAATCATTGGGATTTACCACATACTGATAAGGATCCTCATTAAAAGTACCTGACTCTGCAACTGAAGCTCCCCTTGTCTTATCATAAGAAACATTCGGCCGGAAAATAATATTGGTCATTGAATCGGGACGCCATTCCATACGGAAATCTGCCTTGAAACCTGTTTCCTTATTACTATTGGCTTTGTTTGAATTGGAATAAGAATCCCCCGACTGCAAAAAACGCTGTGAAGATCCGACTGTTACTACATCTGCATCACGATAGTTGTAACGCATACTACCTCCCAATTCCAGTTTTTCTGTTTCTGTAGCAAAATTCGCTCCTAGCATTTTAGTCGCGTTCAATCCATTGTTACGCCTCCAACGAGGTCCTCCCCCCGAAAATCCCTGATCATTCACATTATTGGCGGAACCAATAATAGAAACCTGAGTTTTATCATAAAAACGGTTAATCATAGCTCTTCCTGTATAACGGTCTTCCGTTCCGGCGCCTAAATCCACGTTTCCAAACCAGCCTTGATTCATCCCCTTCTTCACCGTCAAATCGAGCACTGTTTCCTCCTCACCATCATCAATACCCGTAATGCGTGCCAAATCGGATTTCTTATCATAGGTTTTCAGTTTTTCCACCATATCGACTGGCAAGTTCTTCAAACCGGTCTTCACATCACCGCCAAAAAACTCTTTGCCATCTACCATAAGTTTCTTGATTTCCTTGCCGTTCATCTTTATGTTTCCGTCTTCATCTATTTCTGCTCCCGGAAGTTTTTTCACCAATTCTTCCAACATCGCCCCCTCAGGAGTACGATAAGCAGAAGCGTTATAGCCAATAGTATCTTCTGAAATGGTTACCTGCGGAGCCTCGGCTACAATAACCGCCTCACCCAACATGATAGCATCGGTGGGTAAAGTGACTGTTCCAATATTAACACTCGGTTTACCAGCTGTCAGCTGCAAAGATTTTTCCTGAGTAAGGTAACCTACAAATGAAATTTTAAGTACATATTTCCCCGGACGGGCAGCAATAGAGAATACTCCGTTGTTATTGGTAACATTTCCTACCACCATTGTACTATCGGGTAGAGAAAGTAACTGTACGGTAGCTTGTCCAACCGGGCTTTTATCATCACCATCAATCACAGATCCCGTCACGGTTATGCGCTTGCCACTTTGCGCCCAAGAGAGAGTTGCACAGGTACATACCAGTAACAACAATAATACTAACTTCTTCATTTTTTCTTTTTCCTTGAAATTTTAATGCCTAATGTCCTTTGGACACTCTTGTCGACAAAAGGTTTAACGGAAAAATGTATTTATTTCTTAAACAATCGGTCAACCCGGCTTTTTTGTACACCAAATTCCAGACAAATAACATTAAAAACCATATAAACTATAGCAATGGAATTATCCGCTTCTTCCAGATTTCCATTATATACTCCTCTGACCAACATTACAATATAATAAATGCCCAACAAATAAATAGCATAACAAATAGCCTTGATACGTATTCGGGAAATCTTCTCATTCTCATCCTTCACTTTTGCCAAGAAGATCATAAACAAAGAAAACCAGATAAGTAACTTGATAGAAGCCTTTGTAAACAACAGGTTACTATCGTTTATCATGCCAAACATAAACATGAACAACGGTACGAAAACAGACAACAACAGAACAACATATCCCATCGTCCTACAATAAACCGGTAAAATTCCTTTCATTATTTTATATTTTAACGTACAAAAGTAATTATTTGTAAGCAAAGAACGGTCATCTTTTTGCTTTTTTACCTAAATTTGCAGGCAAATAATAGAAAATATGAGTAAACAAGAAGTTATTATCTGCCATAACTTAGAAGAAAATCTCAATAAGGCAATAAACCAATGCCCACATGACAAATTATTTGTCTTGGCTGACGAACATACACGTGAACTTTGCATTCCTGTTGTATCAGAATTTGATTGTATTAAAAATGCCCATTTTATTTATATAGGGGCTGAAGATGTGCACAAAAACTTGGAAACACTGGCATATGTATGGAAAGAGTTGGGAGATAAAGGTGCAAGCCGTCATTCGCTACTTATCAATTTAGGTGGAGGGATGGTTACAGATTTAGGAGGATTCGCCGCATCAACTTTCAAACGAGGGATCAAATATATTAATATTCCTACCACACTGCTGGCTATGGTTGATGCATCTGTAGGAGGCAAGACCGGAATCAATTTCAACGGATTAAAGAATGAGATCGGAGTCTTCTCTCCTGCCGAAAGTGTATTGATTGACGCTAATTTTCTAAAATCACTGGATATTCGCAATCTATTGTCCGGATACGCTGAAATGTTGAAACATGGTCTTATCAGCACCCATGATCATTGGATAGAATTGTTGAAATTTGACTTCAACAATATAGATTACAAGGTCTTACAGACTTTAGTCGGAAAATCTGTACAGATTAAAGAAGATATAGTGGAACAGGATCCTTTTGAAAGAGGAATCCGCAAAGCTTTAAATCTGGGACACACCGTAGGGCATGCTTTTGAAAGTCTGGCATTAGAAACACAGCATCCGATATTACATGGTTACGCTGTGGCATGGGGAATAGTTTGTGAACTTTATTTCTCCCATATCAAAACTGGTTTTCCTAAAGACAAGCTACGTCAGACCATCCTGTTCGTCAAAGAACATTATGGAGTTATGCCTTTTAATTGCAAACAATATGAACGCCTCTATGAATTCATGAAACATGATAAGAAAAACTCAGCAGGCATTATCAATTTCACCCTATTAACTGAAATAGGAAATATACAGATTAATCAATCGGCAAGTAAAGACGAAATTTTTGAAATGCTGGATTTTTATCATGAATCCATGGGTTGCTGATCTCCCTTCAAACAGATGGAAAGGATTGTACAAACTTTCCATCTGTCCGATACAATAAAAACATCTTTTATTTATTCCCAATTATAATCGATCAAACTTTTAACAATCAAGCAATTAGAGTATTTATAATACATTAGTTAAAAAACAGACCAATCATTTAAAAAAGACAAATATAAAGCACCTTTTTTCCGTAAAATTGTTCCTAAATACCATTGATCAACTTTTCAATGCTTCAGAAACCCTATTTTTGCATTATATAATTGGTTGGTATAAATGTTATATAAGGAATTTGAAAAGAATAGAGAAGATATATTAGAGAATGAATTTTGCATGCAATCTAATGCATCAACATTGCCCATTACAGATTGCCCTTCTTATACCCCTATATGTACTATTGGAATCTGTATACAAGGAAATGCTAAAATAAGAATGGATTCTCAAGAATATACTATACACCCACATGATGTTTTTGTCTTTATGCCGGGACTGCTAGTCTCAGTCATAGAGACAAGTCCTCATTTCACAACAAACTATTTTACACTTTCAAACACATTTTTCTATGATGTAATAAAAACTATCAGGAGTTTTTCTCCTCAATTTTTCTCTTACATGAAATCTCGTTTCCTTTATCCCTTGCCGGAACAAGAGATGCAGTATTTCATGAATTATTATACGTTACTGAAGAGTCGGATCAAACTTCCCAAAAGTTTTTCCAGAGAAGCAATTATAGCTCTGCTAAGAATTATATTCCTAGATTTATATAACGATTTTGAAAATTACATCAATCATAGAAATAATACAAGTACAACACGTAAAGAAGATTTAACGCATAGATTCTATACGCTAATGATGGACAACTACAGAGAGCATAAAGAGGTTATCTTTTATGCCGACAAACTTCATGTTTCTTCCAAATATCTGTCTGAAGTAGTTAAAGAAACCAGTGGAAAATCTCCTAAGGACTGGATTATAGATTATTCATTACTGGAGATAAAAGAATTATTGAAAAACAGTTCTCTTAATATTCAGGAAATAACAATCAGAACTAAGTTCCTGAACCAGTCTGCTTTAGGTCGTTTTTTTAAAAGACACACCAATATGTCTCCCTCTGAATATAGGGAATCGACTTATTAGTTTCATCAATACCTTGCATAAAAAGATGCACTTTTAATGTAAAAAAGTACAGAGAATATTTGCAAATACCAAAAAAAGCCGTACCTTTGCATCCGCAATTCGGGGTGTAGCTCAGCCCGGTTAGAGTACGCGTCTGGGGGGCCCAAAAGATTTATTATAAAACATTTAACATAAAACACTAATATAGAAAGAGTTAAACAACAAAGTTTAGCTCTTTTTTCTTTTTCATCTACAACTATCCTAAAACTTTCATTACAATTTAATGCAAATAGATGCAAATCAATCATCAACATATTCATTTTTTTAAAACTTATTGTTATTGCCTAAAGATAGACCATAGTCCTATTTTAGACAACAAATTTCGACAACATTTATTCAATGTATCAGTAATGTCACCTCTTTCATTATTCATTCACTATTTTTTTAAACAACTTATCTCTTAATTTAGCCTTCTAATATCTTTTCTATCCCAATAAGTGAAGTGAGTCAGCCTTTGCTTTTTCTATAATTTCGTCCATAAATTATTGTTCAATATTTATATTTGTTGTATCTTTAGGTTGTGATAGAGAGTCGGGAGAGAAAGTTGATAACGTCACACCCTTCTCTAAAGAATATTGCAAGGGACTACTGCTATTCACCTCTTTCTTAAAAGCAGTTTCTTCGGAGACTACTTTTCTTAATTTATCTTCTTCTTTTCGAGAAGCATCATAAGACGTTAACACCCAAAGTTTATTTCTAAAATTATCGTTTTCATCATAAAAACAAGCACAGACCATTCCAATACCAATATCATTCTCCTATAAACATTTTCCATCTATCCCTTAAACGCCATATCATCTTTAACAAAATAGAAATCTCTATATAACAAAAAATGCTACTTGATAAGACATCAAATAGCATTTATACTTTTCACAATATATCAAATTCATTCCTTTTTTTCATCCGTTTCCGAATTTAAGCTGTTTAAAATTAGTCTTACAGACTCTGTTTTTAACTTCTCTACTTCTTCTTTAGAAGGTTCACTAACAACTATTGATATTGATTCTCCATCTTCTTCCCATCTAGGATGTATAAACCATTCGCGCCTAGCATCTATAAATTCCTTAACAATTCTTCGCAAATCATCATCCAATAAAGAAAGAACCTTGCTGCGTATTCCATAGGGAATTCTATATCTATAAAAAGCTTCTGCAATCCCTCCTGTTATACAAGCCAGTGTATCACTGTCACCACCCAATGAAACAGCCAACCTTATGGCATCCTCAAAACTCCGACTCTCTAAAAAAGCAATAAGAGCTTCGGGAACTGTACCTTGACAGCTTTCATCAAATTTATAATCACAACGAATATCATCGCAACAGCGATTCAAATCATAGCCAAAATTATCTGTGATAAAACTGCGGATATATTCTTTTGATTTACCTTTTCTTGCCAAATAAATAGCCGATGCCGTAGCCTGAGCTCCTTTGATTCCTTCAGGGTGATTATGAGTAACCACAGCTGTCTCTTCCGCCACGTTTATTGTTTCTTCCAAAGAATCAAAATACCATCCCACAGGACTAACACGCATTGCCGAACCATTTCCCCAACTATTATAAGGCTTAGGATTCTTTTCATGCAGCCATTTGTCGAAACGAGCACCATATCCACCCATAGGAAAAGGATATTTAGAACCATAATACTGCATCACTCTCACCAAATCACCTCCATGAAGCAACCAATCAGCCACAGCTATCGTCATAATCGAATCATCAGTATAGAAAGATTCTTTACTGAACAAAGGAAAATCTTTCGTCTTTATATTATTAAACTCATATACAGAGCCTATAATATCACCTGCAAGCGCGCCTATCATATTAATAAAAAATCAATTCATTAAACAAGAAACATAATATCACACAAGACAAATATACAAGAATACTGTATATAGAACAACTAAATTTACCCTCCACCATTTCCCACTTTCCATCCTTCCATTTCCTAAAATCCACTCTCTCTGCCAAAAACGTATAGCCACTTTAGGAATAAACCTCATTTATTTGCCATACGACATGAACAAGATCTCCATAAATTCTACATTTAAAATTATCCCTCATCATTTTTTTTCTGTAGAAAGTTCACCATTTTCTACAAATGTACCCAAAATTTCCCACTTATTCTGATACTCTATAATATCTTTCTTGAATATATCAATAGGACCACCATTAAATTCCTTTCTTCTCTCAACAACAATATGGCTAGGAACAATATAAAAATCAGGATGAACAGATAAATCACTAAACTTATTATTATAAATTACAAAAACATAATAATGATTATCCTTATCCACTGCATTCCCTACAGGAATAGCATTTCCCTTACGTACAGACTTCACATCAACAGAAATCCAACTTCCGTCATCCTTAGTAATCCTTATGTCAATACTCTTTTCATTACCCAAAGTCAAATATGCTTTTGCACCCAAACGATACAACATAGACAAAACCAAATGCTCACTCGCAATTCCAGTCTGATAACCACTACTCTTCTTTTCCATAATCAATATATTTGTATACTATTATTTACTAAAACCAGTATTAAACACGCTGTTTATCGCTGATTCATTCCATTAATATACAAATATATTTAATAAATTATTCCTATCAAAACATTTATTACATAATTTTTTCTAAGTAAAAGAAATAGGAAAAGGAAACACCAAGTTTTTTTCTAATGAACATTGATAGAAAATCTCACAAGCATTAAATTAAACTACTGAAAAGCCTGTTTAATTACGTTTTATTCCATTTCCTACAAAAAAGTGATTATTTACCTATCTTGCGTCTGTTTCTTTGTTAAAACTACATTTTAAACCCTTAAAGAACGATCAGCCATTCTATTCAATAACTCCCAACGATATGGAGAAACGTTTTCCACAGACTTTTTCATTTCCTCATAAAAAACACTCACCTTATTAGTCAATTCATCTATAATAGAAATAAAGTTTTCCTTATCCAGTAGTAATTTCTCTGCTTCTTTCATAACCTCCTTTATATCATATTTATTTTTACTATTGATTTTTCCTTGTGCAAATTCCCTATCCAAAACTTCATATAGATTAAATTGACCCATTACTAAAGCAACACAAGAACGCTGAAACTCTTTCTTGCCACCAAACCTGAGTAAATCAACTTCCGATACAAATCCTTTCTGTATAATCATGTAGCCATCATACCATTTTTGCAATACTCGCAAATAGAAAACAGGACTATACAAGTCAGCCCCTCTTACTACACCGCCAAAAATCGATGTAACTTTTTTGAAACGAAACTCATATCGCAGCACGTTTATTTTTTTTAAACATTCTAAATTCTCAACCTCCCTATTCTTTTTCATCTCCGTCTTTTTATCATAAAAGCAAAGCTGCGAATCATACTTGTCAAAATACAAAGTTTCTTGTTTTATATTAGAACGAAAATAACCATCGCTATGAAGCAGACAATCCCAATATACCCAAGGAACATTAACCATAGAAAAACAGATACCAATATCAATCCTATTGATTACAGCCTGTCGCATAGGAACATTCAACTCATTACTCAATTTATTTATCGATTTTCTGACATCCCATACAGACAAACACTCTGCATAATTATAACCCTTGAAATATTTAAGCAAACTACCTTGCACTATCAAAGTAGTATTTCGCACTTCAATCTTCATATTCTTCAAAAAACCTACCACTCTATTTGAAGAAGTAGACTTTATCGATATCCTACACGGAATCTCTTCTAAAAAGCAAATCGCATTATCCAATTCACTTTCTTTTATTACAAATTTTATTGTATCATACATAAAAGTATCCTCTTCCTTTATTATTAATATAATAATATTATTTCACTTATTATTATAAACTCAATCCTGAGATTCCAAAAACTCATCAATAGTCCCTATACGATGGCGCAACATCCAATTTAGAATCTCAGAACGTCTAAAACGCAGGAAGGACCTTTTGTTCAGAGTGGATTTATAAAAAGGAATTTCGTGATTAGAAGTCTTTTTATAAATCGTGCTGCGAGAAAGACTTGTTATTTTACAGACTTCGTCTATACCAATAATATCAGACACTATCATGATGCTTTCTGAAACACCTGAATTTATTCTCATGCCTTTTTCCTTACTTGATTCTGCTGTAGAAACAGCTTTTTTTCTTTTTATCATATCTTTTTTTTAAAATTATGATGCAAAGAAAGGGCACTACAATTAATTTTTCAAATTCATGTTGCGACACAAAGCAAAAACAAAATCGATATATACATCTGAATATCAAACATATATATCGATTTAAAAAAGCGCATTTAATTCAAGGAAGTTATTTTAAGACAGTATACGAGCTATTTCCCTCCGATAATCATCATAAGCCGTGGCTCTATGATGGCTGGCTATTTTCAAATCACCACCATCTTTATCCGCAAAAAACAAGTTAACCAATGAAGCAGAAAATTGTTTAGTCAACTCTTCGACAGCAACTCTCAATAGAGCCTTTGCACCTGTTCTAGAGGTATTCACTTTTATTTTATGCGTTACATCAGAAGCTTCAGATTTAAATATCTTAAAAAAATTACTGAATTCATCTTTGTTACAAAACAGAGATTTAGAACAAAGATATTCATAAACAAGTTTCAATTGCTCCTCCGAATAACAGGAATACATGGGAGAATTGCCGGTTCGTTTAAGACAATCCTTTAATAAACATGAGTAATTATGAAGATTTATATTTTCCAAATATAACAAATCAATCAATAGATGCGCGGCATAATTCCAATCCTGCTGAATACGTATTCCAATTCCACTCTCCTTTTCATATCCCAGCGAATTTATCTTATTACGGATATCGTCTAAAGTGACAGACAACCTGTTCAAGGCATAATAACCTCTCCTAAAAGCCTCTATATTATCACCCTCATTTATTATGCCGTATTTTTCATATTGATTTTCAATAAGTTCATTTATCCGAAAATATTCTTTTTCAAGCGAAGACTTATCATAGCCGACAACATTACGGATGTGTTTCTCCAATTCGGCAGCATCAATAATATCTTTAGTCATCATCAATTTCGCGATAAAATTTTCATATTTTTTCTTTCTCATAATTTTAATTCTTTATTATTATATAATGATTTCAATGTAACTTTCTCTATTTCAGCATCTCCAAAACTATCCAAATAAGTGTTTGTCGTGCTCAAGTCCTTATGACCCATCACCTGACCAATCATTTCACGGGGAACGCCACTGCTCTGTAAAGTCATTGCCATAGAGTGCCTGCTGACGTAACTTGTTAATTTCTCTTGAAAACACAATTCTTCTCCTATTTCTCTCAGTCTCTCATTATACCTGCCCAATCTGCTGCGAAGATGATTGTACAGCTTCTCACCGACATAATCCTTGGAAACAAAAGGCAACAAATAATCACTTACCAACAAGGTATTATCTCGAAACCACTGAAGCAGCAGGCACAATTCATTTGTCAAAGGGATTCTGATGAATCTCGCGTTTTTACTATGCTCCGTCTTATGACGCTTATAGACAAGGTATTTTCCTCCTCCTTCCGATTTTATATTATCACGCTTCAAATATGCCATATCAATGAAGCTCATTCCATAACAAAAATAGGAAAACAGGAAAAGCCGCCTTGCCACTTCTCTAGGCTTATTCGCAAACACAGTATTCATCAGCTTGTCCAAGTACTCCTGTGAAAGATACCTTTTACGGGTTTCTTCCTCCAAAGCAGAGATACAGAAACCGTCTTTCCCGAAAGGATAAGAATTACCTGAATATTCCTTTGTTTTGATGGCACGGTTCAATATAGCACTCAAGGTTTTCATATCATGTTTACGGGTATTACCGCTCCATCCTCTCTTCTCCATGAATTGATTATAGGAATTCACATACTTTATATCTATCTCCTGAAAACAGAGCACATGAAGTTTCTTATCAAACAGCTTCAGATTATAAAGGAGCCTCTCCCACACGTGTGCATTACCTATATGTCCTGTGGCTTTCATCTCCTCTATGCAGAGAACTGCAAAATCAAGAAACTTACCCTGCTTACTCTTATATAAAAAAGCATCAGCAAACTGATTCAAAGTCCAGTCTATTTTATCATGCTCAAAATC
This sequence comes from Phocaeicola sp. RTP21359st1_B8_RTP21360_211022, assembly GCF_040911965.1. Classification (NCBI taxonomy): domain Bacteria; kingdom Pseudomonadati; phylum Bacteroidota; class Bacteroidia; order Bacteroidales; family Bacteroidaceae; genus Phocaeicola; species Phocaeicola sp. RTP21359st1_B8_RTP21360_211022. The sequence continues at coordinate 26,425 of NZ_JBDFXP010000033.1, read as the reverse complement.
AAGTTCAACATTCTGAACACGTGCCAATAATTGGACTAATCGCGCATTATACTCCTTGTAATTAGGACAGACACGCTTGTCACAACGGAAACGCTCACTTTTTTCGTCCCATTCTTCTTTCTTGCCATAAAGACCTAAAGAGATATACTTATGCTTCATGTTTTTTGTTATCCGCAACGAGACAGGATAACTTCCATTCTTTCTTTTATTTGCCGAATGAAGCAATAATTTGAATGTTGCCATATCAAACTAATTATAAATTAATAAATCAAGTGCAAAAATAAAAAGACCACAGTACAAACATCTTATAAATGATTCATAAAAAAAAAGTTAAAAAAAATAGCAACTCCACGAATTCCAAAAACTTCCATTTCTCTAACATATTCCTAAAACTTTAGAAATAACTTAATGCAAATAAAGGAAATCTAATACCATTACAGCCATCAACTATTCCACTGAGCAACAGAAACTTATAAATAAAGCCAATTAAAAAACGTTTTTTTTTGAGCAAAAAAGCGCCTGAAAATTTTGCAAATTCCCCGTAAATACGTACTTTTGCACCCGTTAAACAAAACAACGGGGTGTAGCTCAGCCCGGTTAGAGTACGCGTCTGGGGGGCGTGTGGTCGCTGGTTCGAATCCAGTCACCCCGACAAGCTGAGCATGAAGGAGTTTAGTGAAAACTAACTCCTTCTTTTTATTATACTACCCAACATTGATCTTACCTTACCGAAACCAATATTCGGGGCCCAGCGGAAATTTCGCATCATCAGATAAATAAAAGGGGCAGTTCTTATGTGTCTCTCTCGTATTCGTTATACAGAAATAACATTAATGAAAATATAACAAATAAAGCTGTTAAAGAACTCATCAACCAAAAACCTTTTTCATACCTTTGCTCTACAAATTTCATGAAGATGTCCGAACGCAAAATAATACATATCGATATGGATGCATTCTACGCATCGGTAGAACAGCGTGACAACCCCGAATTATGTGGAAAACCGCTTGCTGTGGGACACGCTGAAGAACGAGGTGTGGTAGCTGCTGCCAGTTACGAAGCCCGTCGTTACGGAGTACATTCCGCCATGTCATCACAAAAAGCCAAAAGACTTTGCCCAGAACTGATTTTTGTTCCAGGGCGAATGAATGTATATAAAGCTGTATCCCGGCAGATACACGATATCTTTCATACCTATACAGATATCATAGAGCCTCTGTCACTAGACGAAGCCTTTCTGGATGTAACTGAAAATAAAGCAGGCTTTTCACTTGCTATAGATATAGCCAAAGATATAAAAAAGCGTATCCGCAAAGAATTGGGATTGATAGCTTCAGCCGGGGTCTCTTATAACAAATTTCTAGCCAAAATAGCATCGGATTACCGCAAACCCGACGGATTATGTACAATACATCCCGACCAAGCATTGGATTTCATCGCCCATCTTCCCATCGAATCTTTTTGGGGAGTAGGTCCGGTCACAGCCCAAAAAATGCACGCATTAGGTATTCATAATGGTACCCAATTACAAGCCTGCACTTTAGAAATGCTTACCCGACAGTTTGGCAAAGCAGGTAATCTATATTACGATTTTGCACGAGGCATAGACCTCCGTCCTGTAGAACCCATAAGAATCCGTAAGTCCGTAGGATGCGAACATACATTGGAAAAAGACATTTCTCTTCATTCTTCCGCCATCATTGAACTATATCATGTAGTCACCGAATTGCTAGAAAGACTGAAACGCACTAATTTCAGTGGTAATACACTTACTTTAAAAATAAAATTCCATGACTTTAACCAAATAACCCGCAGCATCACTCAAGACAGTGAACTGACAAGCATGGATAAAATTCTTCCTTTAGCAAAAAAATTACTGAAAGAAATTGATTATGAAAGCCACCCCATCCGCCTTATCGGACTATCCGTATCTAATCCAAAAGAAGAAAAAGAAGAAATAAAAAAACAATGGGAACAACTTTCATTGGAATTTAAAGAGTGGGATGATTAAGGTACTGGATAAATGAATCAATATAAGATTCCATTGTTTCAAACCCTTTCACTCCATTCTTTAATTCTAATCCATAATATATTCCCGCCAGCAAACCTGTCAATGCTCCTACCGCATCACTTGACTTACCTGAGTTTATAGCCGAAAATACGCACTCCTTATAACTATTTCCTGCCATAAACCAATTGACCACTGACTCCACCGTATCTACAACAAAGCTTCCATTACAAAGATTTTGCCTGTTAACCTCCACACCACATCTCTGCTCAGCCTGCTGTAATGCCTGTCCTTTATCTTCATATTCCAACAGGCAACGAATAAACTCAATAAAAAACCAAGTATACTTAAAGCTATAACGACTATTATGAGTAATCTTAATAAAAGGAAAAATCTCCTCTTTAGATAAAGGCGAAAAAGCCAAAACACAACATCCCATCAAACTACGGTTGCCGCTATTAGAATCCGAAGACACTCCCCTGAAATTTTTCATGATTGCTTTTTGGGTTACCTGATCAATATCAAACTCAATGTTTTCTCCTGTATACTTTCTATTAAAATACCAATCTCTTAAATTCTGCTGATAAAGTTCCAAATTACAACGACTGTCCAAAGCACATAATAACATCGAAGTATTTCCTGAACATTTGTCTCCCCGAAGATAAGATTTTGTCCACATAGGTTTAAATGTCCCTTTTCCTTTTCCCCTGTAAGGCATTCCCAACCAATCTCCTAATATAAATCCCGTTAGTCCTGTTTTAATTCTTTTCATGGCATGTGTTTAATTACAAAGTACAAAAATAATAAAAAGAGAAACAAAACCTTGCCTTCCGCTGTTAAATTCATAATTAATGGGTATTGATAAGTATGTATGCTACAACTAATTTTGCCACCAACAGAAAATGTATTACCGGGTAATAAAGAAAGGAGAACAAATGAAAAGAATCGTATTACTCCGCCATGGAGAAAGTACTTGGAACAAAGACAACCGTTTTACAGGATGGACAGATGTAGATTTAACCGAAAAAGGTATCGCTGATGCCAACCAAGCAGGTATACTCTTAAAAGAAAAAGGATTTCATTTTGATAAAGCTTACACTTCTTTTTTAAAGCGTGCGGTCAAAACATTAAACTGTGTCCTAGATAAAATGGATCAAGACTGGATACCTGTAGAGAAAAGTTGGCGCCTAAATGAGAAACATTATGGCGCATTGCAAGGATTAAACAAAAGCGAAACAGCTTCTAAATACGGAGAAGAACAAGTCTTGATATGGCGCCGTAGTTTTAACGTAGCCCCCAATGCCCTACCGGAAGATGATCCGCGCAATCCGAAAACAGATACCCGTTATAAAGAAGTTCCTGACAAAGATCTTCCACGTACCGAATCTCTGAAAGAAACAGTAGAACGTATATTACCTTATTGGAAATGCATCATCTTCCCCAATCTAGCTACAGCAAACGAACTGCTGGTAGTAGCTCACGGAAACAGCCTCAGAGGAATTATTAAATATTTGAAACATATACCGGATGAGGAAATTGTAGGTCTTAATCTACCTACTGCTGTTCCGTATGTATTCGAGTTTGATAATGACCTGAATTTGAAGAAAGACTACTTTTTGGGAGATCCGGAAAAAATAAAAAAACTAATGGAAGCTGTAGCCGATCAAGGAAAAACCAACCCCGGTGGCAGGAAATAATTTTCCTGCGCTGTCCGAAACCTCCATCACAGAATGGAGAATACATCAAAATAGTGTTTTCAATAATGCATTCAAACGCAATCATACGCTTTTATACTAGAAAGAAAACACTATGGATAAAAAATTATTAATCAATTAAAGAAAAAAGAGTATGAGCAAAATAACAAATTTATTGGGTGACCAAGCAGCATTTTATTTAGAGCACACCTGTAGAACTATAGATAAATCATTAATCCATATCCCTTCTTCAAGCACCATTGATGATACTTGGATATCATCAGACCGCAATATTCGTACCCTGAGCAGTATTCAAACCCTGTTAGGACACGGGCGACTTGCAAATACAGGGTATGTATCTATTCTTCCTGTAGATCAAGGCATAGAACATACAGCAGGAGCCTCATTTGCCCCCAATCCACTTTACTTTGATCCGGAAAATATTGTAAAACTCGCTATTGAGGGGGGCTGTAATGCCATAGCCTCTACTTTCGGAGTATTAGGTTCCGTTGCCCGCAAATACGCCCACAAGATTCCTTTTATTGCCAAACTAAATCACAATGAATTATTGACTTATCCCAATTCTTACGACCAAGTGATGTTTGGTACTGTAAAAGAAGCCTGGAATATGGGAGCTGTAGCAGTAGGTGCCACTATCTATTTCGGTTCTGAACAGAGCCGCAGACAACTGGTTGAAATAGCGGAAGCTTTTGAATATGCCCACGAACTAGGCATGGCTACTATTTTATGGTGTTACTTACGTAACAATGCTTTTAAAAAAGACGGTGTAGATTATCATACAGCAGCCGATTTAACCGGACAAGCCAATCATTTGGGAGTTACTATCAAGGCAGATATTGTAAAACAGAAATTACCGGTCAATAACGGTGGTTTTACAGCCATTAAATTCGGAAAGACAAATGATAAAGTTTATACCGAACTGACTTCAGAACATCCTATCGACCTCTGTCGCTATCAAGTAGCCAATGGATACATGGGACGTGTAGGATTAATCAACTCTGGAGGTGAATCTCATGGCAGTTCTGATCTAAAAGACGCAGTAATAACAGCAATCGTCAATAAACGTGCCGGAGGTATGGGTCTCATAAGTGGACGTAAAGCCTTTCAAAAACCAATGAAAGACGGAATTGAATTGCTAAATACCATTCAAGATGTTTATTTGGATTCAAGCATCACTATAGCTTAACTTTCACTATATGTCCGGGCCGGGAACAAAACAACCACCTTTCCATGTTCCCGGCTTTTTTATACTCTCCGGCCTCCTTTTTTAAGTAGCAACCTTCAAGTATTAAGATAATATTCCTACCTTTGCAATCCGATACACATTATTATATTATATAAGGTATGATGCAAATAAAAGTAACGGCACCCGCTCAAATACATACAACTATCCAGCTCCCCTCTTCCAAGAGTATCAGCAACCGTGCATTGATAATCAATGCACTGGGAAATAGAATATTCCAACTTGAGAACCTATCTGACTGCGATGATACCCAAGTAATGATTCACGCCTTAAATGACGGCAAAAATACCATAGACATTATGGCAGCCGGAACAGCCATGCGCTTTCTTACTGCTTATTTGTCCGTCACTCCGGGAACACGGATCATCACTGGTACACAACGTATGCAACAACGTCCTATCCAGGTGTTGGTCAATGCTTTACGTGAGCTTGGAGCAGAAATTGAATACATAATCAATGACGGATATCCTCCTCTGCGTATCACCGGGCACAAACTGCAGAAAGATACCATCAGCCTGCCGGGTAATGTCAGTTCTCAATATATCTCAGCCTTATTGATGATTGCCCCTATACTAAGTAACGGACTGACCCTTACACTGACAGGAGAAATCATATCCCGCCCTTATATCAACCTTACCCTGCAGCTGATGAACGATTTTGGTGCTAGAGCCAAATGGCTCAATGAATATCAACTAAAAGTTGAGCCGCAACCCTACCAATCCATACCTTTCTACGTGGAAAGTGATTGGAGCGCAGCTTCATATTGGTATCAGATAGCCGCTCTTTCCAACAAAGCGGAAATCATCTTACCGGGATTATTCGAAACAAGCTATCAAGGAGACAGTAAAGTGGCTGAAATTTTCCAGTTACTAGGAATCGAAAGTATTTATGGAAATAAAACGGTAACATTGAAAAAGACCGATAAAATAACCGAACGGCTGGATTATGATTTCATCAACCAACCGGATTTGGCACAAACGTTTGTCGTCACTTGTGCGTTAATGAATATTCCCTTCCGCTTCTCAGGCTTACAAAGTTTGAAGATTAAAGAAACAGACCGTATGGCAGCCTTGATACAAGAAATGGGAAAGCTAGGATATATACTTCATGAAACAGATGATCGTATTCTGTCTTGGGAAGGTGAACGATGTGAAATGACCGCTGATGTTGCCATTGACACTTATGAGGACCACCGTATGGCTATGGCATTCGCTCCGGCTTGTGTAGTAATGCCCGAAATCCGGATTAACAATCCACAGGTCGTTTCAAAATCCTATCCTTACTATTGGGAAGATTTAAAGAAAGCTGGTTTTATAATAGAGGAGGTATAAAGTTATGCTCATACTTATTATTGGTCTGATTATTTTGGCAGGTATCGCCATGACAGTGGGAGTTTTACACAACCGCCAGATACAAAAAAAGATAGAAAGCGGAGAATTGAAGGCTGCTCCCGAAATAGTGGAAGCAGACGCTGAATGTTGTGGGCAACATGAAATTTGTGAAAAAGAAAGCCTGCTTGCCGCTGTCAGCAAAAAAATAGAATATTATGATGACGAGGAACTGGACCGCTTTCGCGGCCGTCCCTCAAATGGTTATAATGAAGAAGAAGTGGAAGAATTTCGGGAAATCATGTACACTTGTAAAGAAGATGAAGTAGCCGGATGGAGCCGTAGCCTGCAATTGCGTGGAATAGAACTGCCGGACGAGTTGAAAGACGAGCTTTTCCTGATTGTAGGTGAACGAAGATTCAAATAATCTGCCTACACCAAGCAAAGTCTCCATTTGAATAAAAACCACTGAAAAAAATATGGATATATTAGAACTTTTGCATTATACTTTCTTCCAACATGCCTTGCTAGGAAGCTTATTTGCCAGCATTGCCTGTGGTATTATCGGAACATACATTGTGACGCGCCGTTTGGTATTCATCAGTGGAGGAATTACCCACGCCTCTTTTGGAGGTATCGGCCTAGGATTATACGCAGGCATCTCTCCTCTATTATCTGCTGCAATCTTCTCCGTACTCTCTTCCTTTGGGGTAGAATGGTTAAGCAAACGGAAAGATATGCGCGAAGATTCCGCTATCGCCGTGTTTTGGACTTTCGGTATGGCAGTAGGTATTATCTTTAGCTTTCTAGCTCCAGGATTCACTCCCGATTTATCCGCCTTTCTGTTCGGCAACATTCTGACCATTACGCCCACAGATATTCTGTTACTTGCCATTCTTTCCGTGCTGCTGACACTATTCTTCACTTTATTTCTGAATCCTATCATTTGCATCGCTTTCGACCGGGAATTCGCCCGTTCCCAACGTATACCGGTAGCTTTATTTGAATATATTCTGATGATGTTCATCGCACTGACCATCGTATCATGCCTCCGCATGGTAGGTATAGTACTTGCCATTTCCCTGCTGACTTTACCGCAAATGACCGCCAATTTGTTTACCCATAGTTTCAAGAAAATTATCTGGTGGTCCGTCATCACCGGTTATGCAGGTTGTTTAGGTGGACTGTTCATTTCTTATAAATTACAAGTTCCTTCGGGTGCAGCAATAATCTTTTTTTCAATCCTCATCTATACTTTTTGCAAAATGGGGAAAAGCATGTACCTTTGCAAACAAAAGAAACTCAATCAAACCAATGGATATGGAAATTAAAATCAATTCTTTAGACTCTATCCACGAAGCTGCCAAACAATTCATCGCAGCTATGGGTGATAATACCGTTTTTGCTTTCTACGGAAAGATGGGAGCCGGTAAAACAACATTTATCAAAGCTGTATGCGAAGAGCTGGGGGTAACAGATGTCATCAACTCGCCAACTTTTGCCATTGTCAACGAATACCGTTCGGATGAAACCGGTGAACTTATTTACCATTTTGATTTCTATCGTATCAAGAAACTGGACGAAGTATACGACATGGGATATGAGGATTATTTCTATAGCGGTGCCCTCTGCTTCATCGAATGGCCGGAACTGGTAGAAGAACTTTTGCCTGGCAATGCTGTAAAAGTCGAGATTGAAGAATCTGAAGATGGAAGCCGCATCATGCACTTTGAAGCTGAATAAAAGAAAAATATTCACTGTAGGGACGAACAAAATCTGCCCCTACAGCCAAATTCATTAAATTATGGGAATGCATTATCTGATCCAAGCCATATTCGTATTGGTAGGACTATTGTCCGTTCTGGCAGCCTTATTTAATTGGGAGTGGTTCTTTACCGCACACAACACACAGTTCATTGTCAGTAATGCAGGGCGTCAGCGTGCACGACTTTTCTATGCTATATTAGGACTATTAATGATAGCTACAGGCATTTATTTCTTTTTGAATATACAAGGCATCGTATAAACACATAGTGAACAAAATCTGTGGATATTACATTCCCCTATCCACAGACATAAAACAAGTTTTTTAGGAAAGAGCAGGATTTCCACCCGCCCCCTGTTATAACAAAAATCCAAATCAATCTACAATTTCAGCCAACAGCCCCCTAGTTTCATCAAGATCAAATTCAGTAGGATCAAAATTATACCCCAACCATTCTTTATATTCACGCGCAGCTTTAGAGCGAGGCTTTTCTAAAGCTTTCAGCATTTTCCTATACCCCCATATGCCATTACAATCTTCTGGCGGACAAGCATTTTCACCATCCAACAAGGCTATAACCGGAATTTCCTCTTTCTTATAGGACTGGCAGGATTCTAATATAATTTCATGTATCCAACTATCACCGAAATCATATTCATACTTAATTTTTGATCCCTTACGACTTAATAATTCACCTAAAGAAAGCATACCGGAATCAAACTGTTTGGGTACACCCTCAAAAAAACAATCATCTGCCCGATCTTTGGGAGGAAGATAATAAGTGTTCCCCTTAATAAAACGATGCAAATGATAACCATCCCATCCCATTGCCACTTCTACCACCTCAGAAAATCTTTCCAAACAAATATTCGAAGGAACCTCCAATATGCGCCAGACTAATGGTTCAGAGTCTTTCAACTCTATTTTTATTCTAAATTTTTTAGCAGGCTGCTCCTCCATATAAAGCGGATCATCATAAATCTCCTCATCTTCTTCCTCGTCAGTAGCAACCTCGAAAACTTCAACTAGATAATCCTCTACCCGTTCCATTTCCAACCCATGCATTTCCGCATAAGGCATTTTTTTCTTTAGTTCATTAATACTTGGAATACCATAAGGTTTAATATGATAAGTCCGATAAATCTTTTGCAAAATAGGTAAAGTTTCTACCCCGCGAATATCCATCATGCAAGCTGTAACATGATCAAGCAGCAAAGTAGAACAAATATCATTCTTCTGCTCTTTCAGTACATCAAAATAGTAACTCAACAAATTACCAAACCAATCCATCACTTCCTCTCTTCTGTCAGGATGAGTTATCACAATATGAGCAACAGCTTCAATCACTCTATATTTAGACATAGGAAGCAGTCCGGGCTCTTTCATAAAGTCTATCAAAACATCTAATTGATTCTGTCCCAATTGATAGGTAATGGCAGACAACATTGTTTCATACAAATAACCGAAATAAAAATCATAAAAATCCAAATCTTGCCGCAGCACTTCCAAAACAATATCCAAACAATGTTCCATACGAAAATGCTCCATTATTCCTAATGCATACCACATTCTATATGAATAACATTTTTCGGGCATTTTCCGATATACGACAAAGATATTAAAGATAAAATTGCGGAGATCTCGTTCCAATGTTTCTTGTGGAATAACAGCACAAGAAGAGTAGATTTCAGCCGGTGACAGACTACTCATATCATCCATCGTCCACAAAGGCATCAGATAAGATGCGATCGGCTGCGCAATCAATCTATAATCGGGACACTGATGATGATAATAAATATGAGACAGTTCTTCATCTACCTGATTCGCTCCATCATTAAACAATTCAAATGCAATTTCTTGTTCTTCCGGGGTCAATAAAGACATGATATCCTCCAAAAGACCAGGTAGGAATTGGGAATTTTTCTTTTTAGCCATTAAGCAATGTTTTTATAGTTAAAATGAGCATGAGTGTTTTTACAAAGGTATTCTATTATTTTCTTTTACAAAAGAAATAAGAGAGCTAATAGTAGATACTACCTTGTTTTCAAGTATAAAAAAATGCGCATCCCCCACATAGAGATACGCATCTTTTATTTTATTATGAGACTTTCTTCTTAATCCACTTGTCCCAATGAATTCCCATATTCCATTTCCCCTTGGACTACAAAGAATACATCATCGGGGTCATAAGGCCCCATTCCGTCTTTCTTGGCTTCCTTGACTATGTAATTCACAATTTCATCTTGATCAATGTTAATGTATCCCTCTTCATCAGGTTGTACATCAAGGCATCCGCTGGAGGTATAGTAATCCACAATCACATCAAGGATATAATATAAATCATCCTCCGTGAATTTATCTTTCAAATCCTGAGGCAGATAATTTTTGATAAACTCTATAGTTTTTTGATCATCCTCATCTTCCAATAAGAAATCGTCTTCCATTCCCATAGTCGTATATATTAAAGGGGTGAATATTCTTTTTATTACAGTAAAGCTTTTATTTTTTCTTCCAGCTGAGCTTTGGTCACTGCACCTACAGTCTTATCTTTCACTTCACCGTCCTTGATAAAAAGAACAGTAGGAATGTTACGTACACCAAATTTACCGGTCAGTTCGTCGTTATCATCCACGTCGCACTTTCCAATTATTACCTGATCCTTATATTCTTCTGCCAAAGCTTCAACATCCGGAGCTATTTTTTTACAAGGACCACACCATGTTGCCCAAAAGTCCACTACTACAGGCTTGCCTGATGCCAGCAATTCTTCAAAATTGCTATCTTTAATTTCTAGTGCCATAATTATTATACTTAGTTATTTAAAATGTTAGCGCAAATATACTAATTAATTTTGTAAGAGAGCTGTGGTTGGCTCTTTAAATAAGTCATGATCTCTTTTTGAACTGAAATTTTCATAGTACGTGACATCAGATTGACATACATTTGTCCATCCTCATCCATCACATGAAAATAAAGCTCTGCATTACCGGGATGTGCCTTGATTAAGGCTGAAAACTCCGTTATCAGCTCTTCATCCAATGCAGACAAAGGAGCTGAAACTGTAAGTTTCTCAATAATCTTTTCCTTTACTTCCGGTAACAACTCAATAGTACTTATCTTCACCTCCCATTCTTCCTGCCGCCATTGTTTTGGCTGACATTTCCCTCGCATAAATAAAAACATACCGGTCATAAAAAAGTTCTTCTTCTCTACCCATTCATTACCGAAGAAAGCAAATTCTGCTGAGCCCGAATAATCTTCCACTTTAGCAATACCGTATGGTTTTCCCGTCTTGGTATACCCCTCACGCACTGCAGTCACAATCCCTCCCATGGTTAAGTCTCTGTTCTGCAAAGGGGTTAAATCGGCAAGTTCCGCCATGTGGACATTGCATACATTCTCTAATATAACAGCATACTCATCCAACGGATGGGCAGAAAGATAGATACCTACCAAATCACGTTCCTTATTCAAACGTTCCAAATCCCCCCATGCAGGAGACGGAATGATTTCGGGAGTAGCAATATCCACCTGATTCTCACCTCCAAACAAAGAATTTGCAGCCGCGGCTTTATCCATCTGATACTTATTCCCATAACGTACCAACACTTCGGTAAATGTTTCATCTTTAGCGTTCTTTACAAAGAAGTCTTCACGCTTTATTCCTGTGAAACTATCAAAAGCACCTGCCAAAGCCAAGTTTTCTATATTCTTACGATTGCAAGCCGAAAGATTTACACGCTGCACAAAATCGAAAATATCTTTATATTCTCCATTTCTCTCACGTTCTTCAAGGATAGACTGCACAGCACTTTCCCCCACTCCCTTAATGGCTCCCAGTCCAAAACGGATATCCCCTTTACGATTCACAGAAAACTTCAGATAACTTTCATTCACATCAGGTCCCTTGGTCATGATACCAGTCGCCTTACTCTCGTCCATCAATTTAGTAATTTCCGTGATATTCGAAATATTCCGGCTCATCGTAGCCGCCATATATTCCGCCGGATAGTTTGCTTTCAGAAAAGCTGTCTGATAAGCCACCCACGAATAACAAGTAGCATGAGATTTATTGAATGCATAAGAAGCGAACTTTTCCCAGTCCGTCCAAATCTTCTCAAGTACTTTGGGATCATGACCGTTCTTCCGTCCGCCTTCAATAAACTTAGGCTTCATATGGTCTAGTTTGTCCCTCAGTTTTTTACCCATTGCTTTACGCAAGGCATCGGATTCGCCACGAGTAAAATCCGCCAGCAAACGTGACAAAAGCATGACCTGCTCCTGATATACCGTAATACCATATGTATCTTTCAAATATTTCTCCATAATAGGAATATCATACTCAATAGGCTTACGGCCATGCTTACGGTCGATAAAGTCCGGAATGTAATCCATAGGTCCCGGACGATAAAGGGCATTCATCGCAATCAAATCCTCAAAAGTGCTAGGTTCCAATTCCCGCAAATATTTCTGCATACCGGCAGATTCGAACTGGAATGTACCAATCGTCCGTCCTTCACTATAAAGAGCATAAGTAGGAGGATCCGAAATGTCAACCTCGTCAATATCCAAGATAATCCCCTTACTATGCTTGATATTTTCAATCGCCTCTTTGATAATAGAAAGGGTCTTCAGACCCAAAAAGTCCATCTTGATCAATCCAGTATCTTCAATAACTGAACCTTCATACTGGGTCACCAGCATTTTTTCACCGGTTTCCTTATCATCTGCCGTACTTACAGGCACCCAGTCCGTTATATCATCTCGACATATAATAGTACCGCACGCATGCACACCTGTATTACGGACATTCCCCTCCAACATCTTTGCATACTTTATCGTATCACGCAAAATAGGATCGGGTGAGACTTCCGCTGCCTGTAGTTCGGGAACATAAGCTATGGCATTAGGCAAATTCATTTTTTTATCAGGAATCTTATCCGGAACCAACTTACACAAACGGTCGGACTCCGATAAAGGTAATTTCTGTACACGGGCTACATCCTTGATTGCCAGCTTGGTTGCCATCGTACCGTATGTAATGATATGCGCCACCTTTTCCTGACCATATTTTTCAGTTACCCAATTCAATACTCGTCCACGACCATCATCATCAAAATCCACATCAATATCAGGCAAAGAAATACGGTCGGGATTCAGGAAACGTTCGAACAGCAAATCGTATGCAATAGGGTCTATTTTAGTGATGCCCAAACAATATGCTACGGCAGAACCTGCCGCTGATCCACGTCCCGGTCCCACAGACACATCCAATTCTTCACGCGCGGCACGAATAAAATCCTGCACAATCAAGAAGTAACCGGGAAAACCCATCGTCTTCATAATATGAAGTTCGAATTTGATCCGTTCCTGCACTTCCTCACTCAATACTTCTCCATAACGCTTATGCGCACCTTCCAACGCTAATTTCTTCAGATAATCAGCTTCCAGTTTAATACGATAGAGTTTGTCATAGCCACCCAGTTTCTCTATTTTGGCTTTAGCGGCCTCCTCACTCATTACCACGTTACCGTTTTCATCTTGAGTGAACTCATCAAACAAGTCCTTTTCTGTATATTTCTTCCGATATCCCTCTTCTGTTCCAAAATCTTCAGGAATAGCAAAAGTAGGCATAATCGGTGCATGATCTATACTATAAAATTCCACCTGATCACAAATATCCACCGTATTTGAAAGAGCCTCGGGAACATCAGCGAAAACTTCATTCATCTCGGCACGTGTCTTCATCCACTCTTGCTTTGAATAGAGCATACGGTTAGGATCATCCAAATCCTTACCCGTACTCAGACAGATCAGCCTGTCGTGTGCTTCAGCATTCTCTTCATCTACAAAGTGAACGTCATTGGTACAAACCAGCTTGACATTGAATTTTTTAGAATACTCTATCAGCTTTTCGTTAGCAATTTGCTGCAATTTATAAGCTTCATGGTTCGCACGAGGAACCGTCGCTTTATGACGTTGCAATTCCAAATAGAAATCATCTCCGAATACACGTTTATACCATTGGATAGCTTCCTCAGCCTCTTCATATTTTCCAGCTATGATATTTCTAGGAACCTCTCCGGCAATACACGCAGTACAGACAATCAACCCTTCATGGTATTTTTCCAATTCCACACGGTCAGTACGCGGACGCATATAGAACCCTTCCGTCCATGCCTTTGATACTAATTTTATGAGGTTGTGGTATCCTTTTTCATTTTTAGCAAGCACAACCAAGTGATAACCACTTTGATCGGGTTTTCCTTCTTTGTTGAATAAACGACGGCGCGCCACATACATCTCACAACCGAAAATCGGTTTAAACAGTTTCTTCTTTGCCGTTTCCAATTTTTCCTTGCATGCCACAAGTTCCGTCTCGGGATTATCACATTCCACCATACCTTTTTCCAGTCCGGCTATTCTTTTCTTCAAATCCTTTATCTCACTGTTAGTACTGCTATTCTTCTTATTTACATAGTTGAAGAATTCCTTGATACCGAACATATCACCATGGTCTGTTACGGCTATACCTTTCATTCCATCAGCCATAGCCTTGTCTACCAAACGTGGAATAGACGCCTGGCCATCAAGGATGGAATACTGGGTATGGACATGTAAATGGACAAAATCCTGCATAATCGTTACTCTACTAAAAAATTGTCTAAAGATACTCTGCTTTCATAAAACCTGCAAAAAGATAAAGAAGAAGTTATCAACATTCGCTTTTTTTATCTTAAATGAAGTCGAAATAGGCATTTCTAACAACTTTTATTTGCAAGGTTTTCAAAATAAGTTTATTTTTGCACGATAATTGGTTTTATACAATCATGAACCGACTGAAGAAATTAAAGAAAATAAGACTACATAGAGAGGGAACAAGCATCTTGATTGTCAGTGCCATCCTGTTAATTGGTATCAATGCCCTATTGTTTTGGGGAATTGAGTGCAAAATTCCATTTTATATATTTGCCACCGCAAGTATCGTTGTTTACCTGTTAATGGTTAACTTTTTCCGTTGTCCCATTCGATTATTCGAGCACGACACTGAAAAAATCGTAGTAGCCCCGGCAGACGGAAGAATAGTAGTTATAGAAGAAGTAGATGAACATGAATATTTTCATGACCGCCGGTTAATGATTTCTATTTTTATGAGCATTGTCAATGTACATGCCAATTGGTATCCCGTAGACGGAGTAGTGAAACATGTAGACCATCATAACGGTAAATTTATGAAAGCATGGCTGCCTAAAGCCAGTACGGAAAATGAACGTTCTATGGTCGTTATTGAAACTCCTGAAGGACATACTGTCATGGCGCGCCAGATAGCAGGAGCAATAGCCCGTCGAATCGTGACCTATGCCGAAGTAGGAGAAGATTGCTATATTGATGAACACATGGGGTTTATTAAATTCGGTTCGCGTGTAGATGTTTATCTCCCACTAGGAACCGAAGTCTGTGTCAAGATGGGACAAGCGACTGTAGGTAACGAAACCGTCATTGCTAAACTAAAATAAGAAAATCACCAATGGCAAACTGTATCACACGCCACATTCCTAACGCGGTAACTTGCTGTAATTTATTCTCCGGCTGTATTGCCAGTGTCATGGCTTTTAACGAAAACTATACCTTGGCCATCTCTTTCATTATACTAGGCGCTGTATTTGATTTCTTTGATGGCATGTTGGCACGTTTGTTCAAAGTATCAGGGTCTTTAGGAAAAGAATTAGACTCGTTGGCCGATGACATCACTTTTGGGTTCGCTCCTTCCGCCATTGTCTTTTCTTTATTTAAAGAGGTACACTATCCTGATTTTCTATTGCCTGTTGCCGATTATATGCCTTATACAGCATTTCTTATTTCCGTATTTTCAGCTTTGCGTTTAGGCAAGTTCAATATTGACCCACGCCAGAGCAGTAGTTTCATCGGTATGCCCACTCCGGCTAATGCTTTATTTTGGGGGTCATTGACTGTAGGAGCACATTCTTTTCTTATATCCGATTCTTTTAATGCGGCATATCTTTTCATCTTGGTAGTTATTATGTCATTATTGCTGGTGGCAGAAATTCCAATGTTCTCATTAAAATTCAAGAGTCTTGCCTGGAAACAGAACAAAGTCAGCTATATTTTCCTCATTGTATGTATTCCCCTATTGGCTTTCTTCAAAATCAGCAGTTTTGCAGCTATCATCCTGTGGTATATCATTCTATCTCTTTTAACTAAAAAAAGAGCGTAAACAATAAACGTGGCACGCTTGTTGTACGTGGTATATAAAAAAAGAAATTACTATGTTTGGATTTTTAGGCTTTCTACTTATTATTTTTCTGCTGATTATTTTTATCGGCTTCACTATATTAGGCAACATTCTGCGTGTATTGTTCGGGATCGGCAAGCATCCCCCCTACCAGAATCGAACATCTACCCACCAAAAACAAAATACATATACCCAGACTCAAACGAATGACGAGAATGAAAACTTTGCAGAATTCTCTTCATCTTCTTCAAATAGACATTCTCATTCATCGGGAAACAGAAAAAAAATCTTTGATGACGATGAGGGAGAGTATGTAGATTATGAAGAGGTGAAATAAGAATTATCGTTTTTTCTTAAAGAAATCTTTCATCAATCGGGCACATTCATCAGCGAGTATTCCTTTCACCACGATCGTCTTTGGATGCAAGGCATCGGGGGCATATTTTTGATATCCCCTTTTGGGATCTTCAGCACCAAAGACAAGTTTTCCTGTCTGTGCCCAGGCTATGGCACCGGCACACATCACACACGGTTCCACAGTGACATACAAAGTACATTCATTCAGGTATTTCCCGCCCAAGGTATTAGCCGCAGCTGTGACAGCCTGCATTTCGGCATGAGCTGTAACATCATTCAATGTTTCTGTCAAATTATGCCCACGACCAATGATGCGGTCACGACAGACTACCACCGCCCCCACCGGAACTTCTCCTTGTTCAGCCGCTTTTACAGCCTCCATCAAGGCTTGTTTCATATAATAGGTATCATCTGCCATCTTATCTTCTCATATCATGTTCATTAAACAATGTAGGATAATCCTCTTCCATCTTCTGATGGATAAAAGTCAATACTGTTTCGCGTAACCAACGCGCCTTATTGGTTATCTTATACTTTTTAAGATAACAATCCACAATCCGTACCTCCTCTTCACTCATCAAACATACCATACGCTGCTTGCGTTTAGGGGTTGATGCCGGTACTTTTACTCTCTTTTTTACGTTGTTTGCCATATTCTCTGCAAAATTAGCTTTACTTCTGTAAATACAAAGCATAAAAAAGAGTATTTTTGTACAAAAAGAAACAGAATGGCAGAACACAACGAATTTGGCAAAGAGGGAGAAGAAGAGGCCGCTGCATATCTTATAGATAAAGGATATTCTATCCGCCACCGGAACTGGCATTGCGGAAAAAAAGAACTGGATATTGTCGCCGAATATCGGAACGAACTAATTGTTATAGAGGTAAAGACCCGCAAGAATACTAGATTCGGTAATCCGGAAGATGCAGTAACAGATAAGAAGATTCGCAGAATTATAGCTTCAACTGATGCATACTTGCGCAAGTTCTCAGTAGATTTACCTGTACGTTTTGATATCATCACCTTAGTGGGCGAAAAGACTCCTTTCACTATAGAGCATATTGAAGAAGCCTTTTATCCTCCGATTTGGTAAAAATATATATATTATATATGGACATAGAAACAATACGCGATTACTGTATCAGAAAGAAAGGAACAACAGAAGAATTCCCTTTTGACAATGTCACCTTAGTATTCAAAGTCATGGGGAAAATGTATGCCTGTATCGGATTGGACAACCCGGAATGGCTATCTTTAAAATGTGCACCCGAATATGCCTTGGAATTAAGAGAACATCATTCCGGCATTGAAGGAGCCTATCACTTCAATAAGAAATATTGGAACCAAGTATCCTTACAAGGTGACATTGACGACAAACTTATTTTATCACTGATAGACCACTCATACGAAGAGGTTATCAAAAAATTCACCCGTAAACTTAAAAAAGAATATGATGAGATCCCCTAACTGGTCAAGCAAAATCTTAAAAGAAGAAACCGTAACCTCAACAAATGACCGACTTGCAGAACTTTGCCAGGAAAAAGAAATCAAGGAATTCACCACGCTTATGGCAGAATATCAAACCGCCGGAAAAGGGCAGCGTGGAAATTCATGGGAATCAGAATATGGCAAGAATCTGACATTCAGCACTGTATTTTACCCCCAAACAATCGCTCCCGCCAGTCAGTTCATTTTATCTATGGCGGTAGCTTCTGCCATTTGTACCGCATTGGCCCATTATGTCCATGCAGATTGCCTGCAAATAAAATGGCCCAATGATATCTATTGGAAAGACAAAAAAATAGCCGGCATATTGATTGAAAATGATTTAACAGGAAGCCAAATTTCACAGAGCATTATTGGGATAGGGATCAATATTAACCAGGAAGAATTTCATTCATCTGCTCCCAACCCTGTTTCATTAAGACAAATTACTAAAAAGGAAACAGACAGAATGGAAGTTCTGAACAGCGTATTGGAACATATCATAGATCTCTATTCCCGGATAGAAAACAGAGAAACCGATATCATTACCAAAATTCAGGAATACTACCTGAAAGCACAATACCGCAAGGAAGGTTATCACCCCTATTGCGATGCAAAAGGAGAGTTTACTGCCAAACTGATCCGTGTGGAGCCCGACGGACATTTGATTCTGAAAGATAAAAACGGTTCTCTTAGAAAATATGCTTTCAAAGAAGTTAAATACCTCCTTTAGTTGTTCTTCTCTTCAGGAACCATCAACATTCCTCCAGTGGCATGACGTTCTGTCGATTGATACACAGATTCCCCCCTCATAATCGGTTGGGATAACGTATTCATGCTTCTGGCTGACCGGTTTATTCCTGTGATCAAGGAGATGGCCTTACCCAGCATGAATTCATCCGGATCACCCAATGGTAATAAAGCGTCTGTCGGATTCTGAGTCAAATCATACTCATTCCATTCTATATCCGGTTTAAAACCAGCACTGTAGTCATCATTCACCGCATTAGTCACTCTCAATGTGATAGGCCAATATATCCATTCATATTTATCATTCTTTTGCATCTCCATTCCTACATTTTTCCCTTCTGTCAATTCGCCAATAAGGGTAACATCCATAAATGGGTTGAGGCTGTTAATAACGACTTCCGAAGAAGAAGCCGTACTTTGGCTTGTCAATATATAAATTCGATTGGAATTAAGTTTCAAGTAACCTGCCGTTCCTTTCGTTTCCACACAAAAATCATTGGAATAGGATTGTCCCTTATTGTCAGAGAAAACAGCAAACACCTTTTTTCGAGAAGCTTCTGGAATGAGGAGTCCTGCGAGCATATTAGCAGAATTCTCATATCCACCTCCATTATAGCGCAAGTCCAGCACAAATTCATTCACACCTTGCGCCTGAAATCCGGCGAATATCTTCTTCATTTCCTCATCATAGGTACGATCCGAATATCCATTCGGTCCGGAAGTAAAATGATTATAAACCAAATACCCAATCTTCTTATCTCCCCGAGTATATACATTGTGATAGAACAAGGGATTGTCCTCCACGGCCCGGGAAGCTTCTATATCAATAGTTCTGACCTCTGTATCGCCACGTTTGACGAGCCATTGAGTCCTATCTCCATTTAATAAGATTCCATAATTATCGGAATTAATATTATTTTTTCCTTTAACACCCACGATCCAATCCCCTCTTTCCAAACCTGCACTTGATGCCGGACTATTAGGAAGAACATACAGAATACGGGCATAATAATATCCTAAAGGTTGATTACTATCGTTTACAACATTAAATAAAGTAAACTCCATACCATAAGTATCATCCGCATCAATGCTGGTACGTGCTTTATAATCTTTATTCTTCTCCATATAAGAATAATAATAAAGATGCTTTCCGTTTCTCGTCTTTCCATCTTTCAAACTGAGCATAGATCTAAAGAATGTTTGGGGATCAGCAGAGAAATCCAACTTATTTTGAGCAGGAATGTCGTTATTCCACAAATAATCACTGCGCATGACACTCTCTATCCACTCATTGACTTCCAACTCCGTGTTACCATTTCCCGGGTCATCTCCTTTAGCCGGAGTATCATCCGAACATGACATGCCTAACAGACATAACAATAAGCCCAACCAAATATGGATTTGAAAATTCTCTTTCATAATTCTCCTGTTTTGATCATTTTAATAACCGCAAATATATCTATATTCCAATGATATATCATCTTAAACAACAACTATTTTCAATTCAAATTTAAATTTTCATTGGTTATTTATGAGAAAGAGAGTACCTTTGTATCCATCTCTATCAATCTACACTCATGATTCAACTTAATAACGGAAACAAAAAAATACTTCAAATAGCCATCCCTTCTATCGTTTCAAACATTACAGTTCCTCTGTTGGGCTTGATTGATGTTACTATTGTAGGTCATTTGGGCTCTGCCGCCTACATCGGAGCGATAGCTGTAGGCGGAATGCTTTTCAACATCATCTACTGGATTTTCGGTTTTCTGCGTATGGGAACCAGCGGCATGACTTCACAAGCATACGGCAGGCACGACCTGAATGAAGTCACCCGGTTACTACTCCGTTCCGTCGGAGTAGGATTATTCATTGCATTTACTTTGCTAGCCTTGCAATATCCTATAGAAAGAACCGCCTTCACCTTTATCCAAACGACTGAAGAAGTAGAACATCTGGCGTCCCTCTATTTCTATATCTGTATTTGGGGAGCACCGGCTGTATTAGGGCTTTACAGTTTTGCCGGCTGGTATATCGGTATGCAAAATTCCCGTTTCCCCATGTATATAGCCATCACACAAAATATAGTGAACATTGCGGTCAGTCTTCTTCTTGTATATGGATTAGGAATGAAAATAGAAGGTGTCGCCATCGGAACGTTAACTGCACAATATGCCGGGCTAGTCATGGCATATTTGTTGTGGTTACGCTACTACAGCACCCTGCGGAAACGCATAGAATGGCATTCCTTCTTTGACAAACAGGCCATGTACCGTTTCTTCCAAGTAAACAGGGATATCTTTTTCCGTACCATCTGCCTGGTGGCGGTTACTGTCTTTTTCACCTCGGCTGGTGCGGCACAAGGAGAAGTGGTGTTGGCGGTCAATACATTACTTATGCAATTATTCACTTTATTCTCCTACATTATGGACGGCTTCGCATACGCCGGAGAAGCATTGGCAGGAAGATATATCGGAGCCAATAATCAGAAAGCACTCCACACGACGGTTCGCCAACTATTCGGCTGGGGAGTAGGATTATCGCTTGCTTTCACCTTATTATATAGTATAGGGGGACAATCCTTTCTCGGATTACTGACTGACGAAACAACTGTCATTCATGCTTCCGAAAGTTATTTTTATTGGGTACTTGCCATTCCTTTGGCAGGCTTCTCTGCTTTTTTGTTCGATGGAATATTCATCGGTGCGACAGCCACCCATCTGATGCTGAAAGCCATGATAGTAGCCTCTGTCAGTTTCTTTCTTATTTACTATGGTTTCCGGGGGGCAATGGGCAATCACGCTTTATGGATGGCATTCATTACCTATCTTCTACTTCGCGGAGTAATGCAAGGAGTCATGGGAAGAAATATTTTAGGATATAAAACAAGTAAAAAAGATTAATATTTTTATCTTTGCAAAAAACTAAAAGACAAACCAATATGGCAAGATTTAAAAGAATTCTACTGAAGCTGAGCGGCGAAAGCCTGATGGGCGAAAAGCAATATGGTATAGACGAAAAACGTCTGGGTGAATATGCGCAACAAATCAAGGAAATACACGACCTTGGCGTACAAATAGGTATTGTAATCGGTGGTGGAAACATCTTCCGGGGGCTGAGCGGAGCTTCCAAAGGTTTTGACCGTGTAAAAGGTGACCAAATGGGGATGTTGGCAACCGTTATCAACAGCTTGGGATTGAGTTCCGCATTGGGAGCGGCCGGAGTCAAGGCACGTGTATTGACAGCTATCCGCATGGAACCCATCGGTGAGTTTTACAACAAATGGAAAGCGATTGAAGCGATGGAAAACGGAGAAGTTGTGATTATGTCTGCCGGAACAGGCAATCCGTTTTTTACTACCGATACCGGGTCTTCACTGCGTGGTATCGAGATAGAAGCCGATGTGATGTTGAAAGGAACACGCGTGGACGGCATTTATACAGCTGATCCGGAAAAAGACCCCACTGCTACGAAATTTGACGATATCACCTACGATGAGGTATTGAAGCGCGGTTTGAAAGTAATGGATCTTACAGCAACCTGCATGTGCAAGGAAAACAACCTGCCCATTATCGTTTTCGACATGGACACAGTAGGTAACCTGAAAAAAGTAATGACCGGTGAAAATATAGGAACACTGGTACACAACTGATTATCTCATCAAGTTCATCCATTTGTCATTCCTTATTTCCTTCTAGATGACAGATGGGTGAACAGTTTTTCTCTGTCTTACCATTTTTTCCACAAATTCGTTCTTTATTGACACATATTCCTTAAAAAAGAGACTCAACCGATAGATTTTCCATCTAAATGAACAATTATTCATGGACTTATAGCGTTAATTAGCCTATTTTTACATCAGCAAAAAATGTAAATCATTCAAAGACTATAAAAACGACAGGAAATACCATGAAAAATTACTGTTACATCTGTTTATTGACTGCCTGCATGGCTCCCATGTCTCTCCAAGCCCAAAAAGCAATTCCGTACAGTGGAGAAGTATGTGTAGCCCCTCTCCCTACAGTCCCCACAACCCTTCCCGGCATATCTTCCGACTCGTATGCCCGGCGCTTTGCCGACTCTGAGATGCTCCGCTTTCCCAAAGCTTATCAGCTGGATCATGGCAAACGGCTCTTTTTCGGGTATTCACAAGGAGTAGGCTGTTGCGCCATGCTGGATATGTGGAAAAATACCGGTGACAAACGTTACTTTACGTATGTTGAGGAATGGGCGGATAGTTTGATTAACGAAAAAGGAGAAATCCACCTTTATGATATGTCAACTTACAACCTGGATTACATCAATTCAGGAAAAGTACTGTTCGACCTCTATAAAGAAACAGGCAAAGAAAAATACAAAGCAGCCATGGACTTACTGGTAGAACAACTCAAAAGACAACCACGTACGCTGGAAGGTGGCTTCTGGCATAAATTGATCTATCAACATCAGATGTGGCTGGACGGACTTTATATGGCTTCTCCTTTCCTAGCCCGCTATGGAGCGGAATTCAACCGTCCTGATCTGATTGATGAAGCGGTAAAACAATTCACACTTTGCCACAAACATACCTATTCACCGGAAACCGGATTATATCATCATGCCTGGGACGAGAGCAAATCCCAACGTTGGGCAAATCCGCAAGACGGTACTTCACCTAACTTCTGGGGACGCAGTATAGGCTGGTGGTTCATGGCCATGGTAGATGTACTGGACTATATTCCCGACAACCACCCCGGACGTGCCTCGCTTATCAGTTGGATTCAAGGTTTGGCAGAAAGCCTGCCCAACTATCAAAGAGACGGGCTATGGTATCAGGTAATAGACCAGCCCGAACGTGAAGGTAATTTTCCCGAAGCATCCGTAACCACCCAATGTATGTATGCTTATGCCAAAGCGGTGAACAAAGGATATATAGACGCCCGATACCGGAGCATCGCGGAAAAAGCCTTCAACGGATTAAAGAAAACATTGCTTCGCGAAAACCCCGACGGAACTCTGACGCTGACCCGTTGCTGTCAAGTAGGCGGACTGGGCGGCACTCCTTACCGCGACGGAAGCTTTGAATATTACATTGGCGAAAAGATGCGTGACAACGATGCCAAAGCTACCGGTCCTTTCATCATGGGTTGCCTGCAACTTGGCAAATAGAATCATATCGCATAAACAACAGAATTATCCATCTTTTTAAATTAGCTATATACAATGAAACACACCATTTATGCTCTGACAATGTTTGCATTGGCCGCTTGCACCTCTCCCCAAGAGGAAGCCATAGACCGCCATGCACTGGTAACGCGCAATAATCCGGAAGTAACTGCCATGGATTCATTATCCTCCCTGTCGGTAGGAAACGGAGAATTTGCCTACACGGTAGATGCTACAGGATTGCAGACTTTTCCCGAAGTCTATAAAAACGGAGTTCCACTGGGTACACAAAGCCAATGGGGATGGCACAGCTTCGGAAATCCCGAAAACTATAAACCGGAGGAAGCCTTGGTGGAGTATGACTTCGGCCACGGGCACAAAGAGCTATATGCCACCCAACCCAAAGAACCCGACAGAGCAAAGGAAGCATCCGACTGGTATCGTGTAAACCCACACCGCCTGCATCTGGGTATCATCGGACTCGAATTAGAAAATGAAGTACGTCCCTCGGATGTGCAAAACATACAGCAATCACTGGATATGTGGAACGGTATCATCAACAGCCGGTTCACTCTCAAAGAAACTCCCTACCACATTCAGACAGTCTGCCATCCGGAGCGTGACATGATTGCCGCACGCCTGTCGGCCCAACAACCTGCCGGCATCAAGTTTCACTTCCCCTATCCCACGGGCGGTCACTGTGACGATGCTTGTAATTGGGAGGCGAATGATAAACATAGCACGACCCTGGTCAGTGAAGACGCACAATCGGCCGTGTTAAAAAGAACACTCGACGCAACCACCTATTATGTAACAATCAGTTGGGAAGGCGCTGCGAAGCTGAGGGAAAAAAGTGCAAACTATTTCGTACTCACGCCAACGGACAGTGTATTTACATTCACCTGCCAATTCACACCGCAAGCGTCCGCTTCTCCCATCCTGACTTTTGCGGAAGTACAACAAGCCTCTTCCGGACACTGGCAAAATTACTGGACACAGGGAGCTGTCGCCGACTTCTCACAATGTACGGATGTCCGTGCCAAAGAATTGGAACGCCGGGTCGTATTAAGCCAATATCTGCTCGCCATCCAATGTGCCGGATCAACCCCGCCACAGGAAACCGGACTGACTTACAACTCCTGGTTCGGGAAATTCCATTTGGAAATGATCTGGTGGCATCAGGCACAATTCGCCTTATGGGGACATCCCGAATTACTGGACCGCACTTTATCCTGGTATGAAACCGTGGAACCCATAGCTCGCCAGATAGCGGAAAGACAAGGTTTCAAAGGCATACGCTGGATGAAAATGACTGATCCCAGCGGTACGGAAGCCCCCTCTAAAGTAGGCAGCTTCCTGATCTGGCAACAGCCTCATCTCATCTACCTGGCAGAATTGCTCTATCGGGCTAATCCATCGGAAGAACTGCTGAAAAAATACAATAGCCTGATACAGGAAACCGCCGAATTCATGTATTCATTCGCCACATACGAGGAAGAGCACGACCGTTATGTCTTGAAAGGCGCTATCCCCGCACAGGAAACGTTGCGCGCCGCCGAAACTGTCAATCCGCCTTTTGAACTTTCGTACTGGCATTTCGCCATGCAAGTTGCCCAAACATGGCGTGAACGTACAGGGATGGAACGTGTACCCGAATGGGATGTGCTGATAGAGAAATTATCTCCGCTGGCATACAACGACGAACAGCTGTATCTGGCAGCCGAGACCGCGGTGGATACCTATAAAGATATCCGTTTTACCTCAGACCACATGGCAGTGCTGGGCGCTGTCGGCATCCTGCCCATGAATCAGCTGATTCATGCCGGATATATGAAAAACACCCTGCACTGGATTTGGGATAACTGGAACTGGGACAAGACCTGGGGCTGGGATTATCCGATGACAGCCATGAATGCCGCCCGAATGGGTGAGCCCGAGAAGGCAGTCAGCGCATTATTGATGGACAAACGTACCAACACCTATCTGGTAAACGGTCACAATTACCAGGACGGGCGTCTGCGTATTTACCTGCCCGGCAACGGTGGATTACTGACCACAGTCGCCATGATGTGCGCCGGATGGGACGGATCGGAAGGAAACAATCCCGGATTTCCGAAAGATGGCAAATGGAATGTACGCTGGGAAGGGTTACAGCCGTTACCGTAAGAACAGGAGTTAGCAGTTATTATCATGAAAACGACATATTTACTTCTATGCCTATTGGGCATCGGTAGCGTTTCCGGCGCAGGACAAACCAAACAGCCACAAAAGATAGGTGATTTCATAGAATCCACTTCGTACAACGAACATCGCCGGAATGCCACCCGAAGCCTGCAATATACCCCTGACGGAGACGATTTTGTCTGCATCAACG
>NZ_JBDFXP010000032.1:26778-61058 GCF_040911965.1 Phocaeicola sp. RTP21359st1_B8_RTP21360_211022 | reverse complement strand
GCGTCACAGTGGGAGAGTAGGTAGCCGCCGTTTTGATTGAAGCCTCCGGACTTGAAGAAGTTCCGGAGGCTTTTTTTTGTATACGCACGTGTGTGGCGGAGTCTAGTAACGGAAATAATCCTATGTTCTGTAACATGAATATGGTATATTTTTCTCTTTTTGCAGTACTTTTAGTGTAAATTCTATCATTAAATTCTTTTTCTATCATTGATTTTTGTACTTTTGGGCTATTCTTTTTGAATTTATTGAAGAAAGAAAGTGTTAAACTCAAAAAAATATCTTCTAAGAATATGGAAAATAAAATTCAGGAGCTTACCGATAAGATTTATCGTGAAGGTGTGGAAAAAGGAAATGAAGAAGCACAGCGACTTATCAGTAGTGCTCGCGATGAAGCAGCAAAGATTGTAGAGGATGCCCGTAAGGAAGCTGAGTCTATTCTCGCTGTAGCTCGGAAGTCAGCCAAGGAAACTGCCGAAAATACACAATCAGAAATTAAATTGTTTGCCGGACAAGCAGTAAATGCATTGAAGACCGAAATAGCTACCTTGTTGACCAATGAGGTAGTCAGTGAAAGTGTGAAAGGATTTGTGGCAGATAAGGAGTATCTGAATAAGTTTATAGTTTCATTAGCTGCCCAATGGTCTGCTAACGAATCTATCGTGATCTCTACCGCAGATGCCGAAGGACTTAAGAAATATTTTGCAGCGAACGCAAAAGCTTTGTTGGATAAAGGAGTGAGAATAGAAGAAGTGAACGGAACGAAATCACTTTTTACTATCTCACCAGCTGACGGCTCTTACAAAGTGAACTTCGGTGAAGAGGAATTTGAAAATTATTTCAAGGATTTCCTTCGTCCTCAATTAGTAGAAATGTTGTTTTAAAACGGGACTATGACAAATTATTATTGCCTGGTAGCCGGTTTGCCGGATCTTTCGTTGGAGGATGGCAAACTGAACTATACAGTGGCTAATTTTAAATCGGAAATCTATTCGGAATTATCGGAAAAGGATAGGAAGTTAATCGACTTGTTCTATTTGAAATTCGATAATGCTAACCTGTTGAAACTGTTGAAAGATAAGGAAGCTACGACAGATTTTGAGGGGAATTATTCTCAGAATGAGTTGCTGGCGCTTATCAGTTCGGTGCGTGAAGGCGATGCTCCGGATAAGAGATACCCATCTTATCTTTATGAATTTATTACTGCTTATTTGGCTCTTTCCGCAGAGGAACTCTATCGTGCGGAAGATATGTTATCTGCCTGCTATTATGCGTATGCCATGAACTGCGGTAATCAATTTGTTTCCTCCTGGTTTGAATTTAATTTGAATATCAATAATATACTGGCTGCCTTAGCTGCACGTAAATATAAAATGGACGTATCTCAGGTAGTAGTGGGCAAGACGGATGTGAGTGAGATGATTCGTACATCGAATGCCCGAGATTTCGGTTTGTCCGAGATGCTGGAATATTTTGAGCAGGTACTCCGTATCAGCGAGATTGAAGAATTAGTGGAAAGGGAAAAGAAGATAGATTTGTTGAAATGGAACTGGATGGAAGACGCTGTCTTTTTCAACTATTTTACTGTGGAACGGATTTTCGTGTTTTTGTTGAAATTGGAAATGATTGACCGTTGGATTTCTATGGATAAGGAAAAGGGAAGCGAACTGTTCCGTCAGATTATTGATAAATTAAAGGACGAGATACAGATTCCCGCAGAATTCAGATAATAAACAGATTAAAGATATATGGCAACAAAAGGAACTGTTAGTGGCGTAATAGCCAACATGGTTACTCTTACCGTTGACGGACCGGTGGCACAGAATGAGATTTGTTACATTCTGACTGGCGGAGACCGCTTGATGGCAGAGGTTATTAAGGTGGTAGGCAGCAATGTTTATGTGCAGGTGTTTGAAAGTACACGTGGATTGAAAGTTGGTGCTGAAGCCGAATTTACGGGACACATGCTTGAAGTGACTCTAGGTCCGGGTATGTTGTCTAAAAATTATGATGGTCTGCAAAACGACCTTGATAAAATGGATGGAGTGTTCCTGAAACGCGGACAATACACCTATCCATTGGATAAAGAAAGAGTGTGGCATTTTGTACCGTTGGTGAAAGTGGGTGATGAAGTTGGTCCATCGGCTTGGTTGGGACAGGTGGATGAGAACTTCCAGCCACTGAAAATTATGGTACCATTTCAGTTGACAGGTACTTATAAAGTGAAATCCATTGTTCCTGAAGGTGATTATACTATTGAGGATACTGTAGTGGTTCTAACGGACAGAGAAGGTAAAGATATTCCGGTAAACATGATTCAGAAGTGGCCGGTAAAGAAGGCTATGACTAATTATAAGGAAAAGCCGCGTCCTTATAAATTATTGGAAACCGGTGTCCGTGTTATTGATACGGTCAACCCCATTGTAGAAGGGGGAACGGGATTTATTCCCGGTCCGTTTGGTACAGGGAAAACAGTGCTTCAGCATGCCATCTCCAAGCAGGCGGAAGCGGATATCGTAATTATCGCTGCTTGTGGTGAACGTGCGAATGAGGTGGTGGAAATCTTTACGGAGTTCCCCGAACTGGTAGATCCGCATACAGGACGTAAGCTGATGGAACGTACTATCATTATTGCCAATACCTCGAACATGCCGGTGGCTGCCCGTGAAGCGTCTGTGTACACGGCTATGACCATTTCTGAGTATTATCGTGCTATGGGATTGAAAGTCTTACTGATGGCAGATTCTACTTCCCGTTGGGCGCAGGCCTTGCGTGAGATGTCCAACCGTATGGAAGAATTGCCTGGTCCGGATGCATTCCCGATGGATATCTCGGCTATTATCTCCAACTTTTACGGACGTGCGGGATATGTACATCTGAATAATGGTGAGACCGGTTCTATTACCTTTATCGGTACTGTATCTCCGGCAGGTGGTAACTTGAAGGAACCTGTAACGGAGAATACTAAAAAGGTGGCCCGTTGCTTTTATGCCTTGGAGCAGGAACGTGCCGACAGGAAGCGTTATCCGGCTGTGAACCCGATTGACTCTTATTCAAAATATCTGGAATATCCGGAATTTGAGGAATATATCGCCAAACGTATTAATGGTGAATGGATTGGTAAGGTGAACGAAATCAAAACAAGATTGTTGCGTGGTAAGGAAATTGCTGAACAGATTAATATTTTGGGTGATGATGGCGTACCTGTAGAATATCATGTAATCTTTTGGAAATCAGAGCTGATTGATTTTGTGATTCTGCAACAGGATGCTTTTGATGAAGTGGATTCAGTGACTCCGATGGAACGTCAGGAGGAGATCTTGAATATGGTAATCGACATCTGTCATACGGAATTCAAGTTTGATACTTTCATTGAGGTGATGGATTATTTCAAAAAGATGATCAACCTTTGCAAACAGATGAACTATGCTAAATATAAATCTGAGCAGTATGAGGATTTTAAGAAGCAGTTACAGGAATTGGTTGCCGAGAGAAGTGTCTGATTTTAATTTTTAATTTTAATTTATAATGAGTAGAGATGGCAACAAAAGCATTTCAAAAGATATATACTAAGATTAGCCAGATTACCAAGGCAACCTGTTCGCTGAAAGCGTCAGGAGTGGGCTATGATGAGTTGGCAATGGTTAATGGGAAATTAGCCCAGGTGGTAAAAATCATGGGTGATGAAGTGACTTTGCAGGTGTTCGAGGGTACGGAAGGTATTCCGACCAATGCTGAGGTCGTATTCTTGGGCAAGTCGCCTACACTGAAAGTGAGCGACCAGTTGGCTGGACGTTTCTTCAACGCTTTTGGTGATCCGATTGATGGAGGACCGGAAATTGAGGGACAGGAAGTGCCTATTGGCGGTCCGTCTGTGAATCCGGTTCGCCGTAAACAGCCGTCGGAACTGATTGCGACCGGTATTGCCGGTATCGATTTGAACAATACGTTGGTATCAGGACAGAAGATTCCTTTTTTTGCTGACCCTGACCAGCCGTTCAATCAAGTGATGGCCAATGTGGCATTGCGTGCCGAAACCGATAAGATTATCTTGGGCGGTATGGGTATGACTAATGACGACTACCTGTATTTTAAGAATGTATTTTCTAATGCCGGTGCGCTCGACCGTATTATCAGTTTCGTGAATACTACGGAAAATCCTCCGGTAGAACGTCTGTTGATTCCGGATATGGCGCTGACGGCTGCTGAATATTTTGCAGTGGAACATAATCAGAAAGTATTGGTGTTGCTGACTGATATGACCAGTTATGCTGATGCGTTAGCTATTGTGTCTAACCGTATGGATCAGATTCCTTCCAAGGACTCTATGCCGGGATCTCTTTATTCGGATTTGGCGAAGATTTATGAAAAAGCGGTACAATTCCCCGCAGGTGGTTCAATCACTATTATTGCGGTAACTACCTTGAGTGGCGGTGATATTACGCACGCTGTTCCTGATAATACGGGTTATATCACTGAAGGTCAGCTGTTCCTGCGTCGCGATAGTGATATCGGTAAGGTTATCGTGGACCCGTTCCGTTCGTTGTCTCGTTTGAAACAGTTGGTGAGTGGTAAGAAAACCCGTAAGGATCATCCTCAGGTGATGAATGCTGCTGTACGTTTGTATGCTGATGCCGCCAATGCCAAGACTAAGATGGAAAATGGTTTTGACTTGACTAATTATGATGAACGTACTTTGGCATTTGCTAAAGATTACGCTAATCAGTTACTCGCCATTGATGTGAATCTGGATACTACTGAAATGCTGGATGTTACATGGGGATTGTTCAGCAAATACTTTAAGCCGGAAGAAGTCAATATAAAGAAAGAATTGGTTGACCAGCATTGGAAAAAACAATAAATTAACGAAGAAACATGGCAATAAAGTTTCAATATAACAAGACCTCGCTACAACAGCTTGAGAAGCAGCTCAAGGTCCGTGTGCGTACGCTTCCTATTATTAAAAATAAGGAAAGCGCCCTCCGCATGGAAGTAAAGAGATGCAAGACAGAAGCTGCCGGGTTGGAGGAAAGGCTTGAAAAACAGATTCAGGCATACGAGGCCATGTTCGCACTTTGGAATGAATTTGATGCTTCATTAATAAAAGTGAGTGATGTTCATTTGGGTATAAAGAAGATTGCCGGTGTACGAGTTCCCTTGTTGGAAAACGTAGACTTTGACATCCGTCCCTACAGTCTGTTCAACAGCCCGAAGTGGTATTCCGATGGAATATATTTGTTGAAAGGATTGGCACAGACTGCTATTGAAAGGGAATTTATGCTTGCCAAACTGAACCTGCTGGAACATGCGCGTAAAAAGACCACTCAAAAAGTGAATCTTTTTGAGAAAGTGCAGATACCCGGATATCAGGATGCTCTGCGAAAGATAAAACGATTTATGGAGGATGAAGAGAATTTGTCCAAATCATCGCAGAAGATTCTGAAATCTATTCAAGAGAAAAGAAAGGAGGCGGAGGCATGATTACAAAAATGAAGAAGTTGACTTTCCTTATTTATCATAAGGACTATGAATGTTTCCTGCAAAATATCCGTGATTTGGGCGTAGTCCACGTGGCGGAAAAAGCGCAGGGGACAGCGGAGAATACCGAACTTCAAGAGAGCATCCGTCTGTCCGACCACTATGCTTCAACTATTAAGTTTTTGCAAGGTTTTAATGTTGAACTGCAAGAACAGAAGGGGGATACAGCCCGTGGAGAGAAAGCGTTGGAGGAAGTGGAGGCGTTACAACTGGAGAAAACCCAGTTGCAGCATCAGTTGCAGATTTGCGACAAAGAGCGTGCCGCGTTAGAGGTATGGGGAGATTTCGATCCTGCGTCGGTTATGCGGTTGCAAGAAGTTGGATATCAGGTGAATTTCTATATTTGCTCAGAGAAGAACTTTAACGAGGAATGGTTGGATACGTACTATGCTACGGAGGTTAACCGTATTGGTTCACGCATTTATTTCATTACCATAACCAAAGAAGGAACGTTGCCCGAATTGGAAGTGGAATCGGTCAAATTGCCGGTAATGTCCTTGAGTAGGCTTGCTGCCAGATGTGAAGATTTGGAACAGCAAATGAAGAGTGTGGATGATAAGTTAGCTGCCATAGCAGGAGAAAAACTTCTTTCTTTGCAAGTTGCACAAGTTAATATCCGCTCACAGATAGAATTCTCAAAAGTGGTGCTAAGTACTGAACAAGCTGCGGATGACAAATTGATGTTGTTACAGGGGTGGGCACCGGCTACGCAGATTCCGGAGATTACTAATTTTCTGAATCAACAGGAGGCGTACTTTGAAATTGCTGACCCTACGCCGGAGGACAATGTACCTATTCAGTTGAATAATAAAGGATTCTTCCGTCTGTTTGAACCGATTATGAAACTGTATATGCTTCCTAAGTATAATGAACTGGATTTGACGCCGTTCTTTGCTCCTTTCTTTATGCTCTTTTTCGGGCTGTGTTTGGGCGATTCGGGCTATGGTCTGTTCATGGTATTAGGAGTAACTGTTTATCGTATGTTGGCGAAGAATGTCGGTGCTTCCATGAAGCCCATCTTAACTTTGGTGCAGATTTTGGGTGCTTCTACTTTCTTCTGCGGTATGCTGACAGGTACTTTTTTCGGATTTAATCTGTATGGTAATGATATTCCGTTCTTTAATAAGATGCGTGATTTGTTCTTCCTGGACAATCAATGGATGTTTAATCTTTCATTGATTTTGGGAGCGGTACAGATTATTTTCGGTATGATACTGAAAGCGGCTAATCAGACCATTCAGTTCGGATTGAAATATGCATTGTCAACTATCGGATGGATTATTGTATTGGTAAGTACAGCTTTGGCATTCCTATTGGGAGATACCATGCCGATGGGAGGAACTGTCCATTTGGTAATTCTGGGGCTTGCCGGTGTGCTGATTTTCTTGCTCAACAGTCCAGGAAAGAATATTTTTCTCAATATCGGTTTGGGTTTGTGGGATTCCTACAATATGGCAACCGGTTTGCTGGGGGATATCCTTTCGTATGTGCGTTTGTTTGCTTTAGGTCTGTCGGGTGGTATTCTTGCCAGCGTATTCAATAGTCTGGCGGCTGGAATGAGTCCTGATAATGCAATTGCAGGTCCGATAGTGATGGTATTGATTTTCTTGATAGGTCATTCTATCAACATGTTTATGAATATATTGGGAGCGATGGTTCATCCGATGCGTCTGACTTTCGTGGAGTTTTTTAAGAATTCGGGTTACGAAGGAGGGGGTAAGGAGTACAAGCCTTTCAAGAATTGAAGAATGAGAATAAAGAATTAAAAGCTGTTTAAGCCTTTTCGGCATTGTCATTTTGAATAAATGTTGTATCCTTGTGCAGACAGAAAAGCTAGAAAGGGAGAATCTGAAGCATAGTATGCAGATATTTCGCTAAGTTCTGGATGACATGAAAAGTATTCCTTTTAGGAGAAGTTTGATAAAATAAAGAATTTAAAAATTAAAAATAGAAGAATTATGGAAATGAATTTATTGATTGCTTATGTAGGTATTGCAATTATGGTTGGTTTATCAGGTATCGGTAGTGCGTATGGTGTAACTATCGCAGGTAATGCATCTATCGGTGCATTGAAGAAGAATGATAGTGCATTCGGTAACTTCTTGGTGTTGACTGCACTTCCCGGTACACAGGGACTGTATGGTTTTGCCGGTTATTTCATGTTCCAGAGTATTTTCGGTGTTCTGACTCCGGCTATTACAGGTATTCAAGCTGCTGCCGTGTTGGGTTCCGGTATTGCTTTGGGACTTGTAGCTCTTTTCTCCGCTATCCGTCAGGGGCAGGTTTGTGCTAATGGTATTGCTGCCATTGGCCAAGGACATAATGTATTTGGTAATACATTGATTTTGGCCGTTTTTCCTGAATTGTATGCTATTGTTGCTTTGGCTGCAACCTTCTTGATGGGATCTGCATTGGCTGCGTAATCAGATTAGTTTTTTTATATGGGCGGTTATTTCCTGTTTTTATGGAAATAGCCGCTTTTCTTATTCTAATGTAAGGCAGAACCTTAAAAATATTTATTATTGTAGCCGATATCAGTATTTTTTTGTGAAGATTGTTAGAGTAAAATAATTGAATGCTAATTCAGAAACTATCTGAATAACATAAAGTTGCAAAAAAACTTTATTATCTCATTGAAAATATGTAACTTTGCGCTCGAATTAAGATTAGTTAATAGATGGCAAAAGAATTGTTAGCCCCTGATTATATATTCGAAGCAAGTTGGGAGGTATGTAATAAAGTAGGGGGAATTTATACGGTGTTGTCCACCAGGGCCAAAACACTGCAGGAAGCATTCAAAGACAAAGTCTTTTTCATAGGACCCGATTTTTGGGCAGGAAAGGAAAATCCTTTGTTCAGTGAAAATGAAAATCTTTGTGCGGCATGGCGTGAACATGCTTTGAAGAAAGACGGATTGAAAGTTCGTGTGGGACGCTGGAATATTCCGGGAGAGCCTATTGTCATATTGGTGGATTTTTATCCTTTTTTCTCTAAAAGAAATGAAATATATGGCCGGATGTGGGAGGATTTTAAAGTTGATTCACTTCATGCTTATGGAGATTACGACGAAGCGTCTATGTTTTCTTATGCAGCCGGAAAAGTGGTTGAAAGCTTTTATCGTTTCAATCTGACCGAAAATGATAAGGTCATTTATCAGGCACATGAATGGATGACAGGTATGGGGGCCCTTTATTTGCAGAAAGCGGTACCCGAAATAGCTACCATTTTTACTACTCACGCTACTTCTATAGGCCGGTCTATCGCCGGAAACAATAAACCCCTTTACGATTACTTATTTGCTTATAATGGCGACCAAATGGCGCGTGAACTCAATATGGAGGCAAAGCATTCTATTGAGAAGCAGACTGCGCATCATGTGGATTGCTTTACTACGGTCAGTGAGATTACCAACAACGAATGCAAGGAGTTGTTGGACAAGCCGGCAGATGTGGTGTTGATGAATGGGTTTGAGGATGACTTTGTTCCGCAAGGTCGTACATTTGCCGCCAAGCGTAAGAAAGCTCGTGCTGCGATGTTGAATTTGGCTAATAAATTGCTTGGCTTGACGATGAGCGATGATACTCTTATTGTGGGTACAAGCGGTCGTTATGAGTTTAAAAATAAAGGTATCAATGTCTATTTGGAGTCCTTGAACCGATTGACCCGTGATAAAAATTTGAAAAAAGAGGTGCTGGCATTTATTAATGTACCAGGTTGGGTAGGGGATCCTCGTGAGGATTTGGTGGAACGTTTGAAAAGCAAAGAGAATTTCACAACTCCGTTGGAGTGTCCGTTTATCACACATTGGTTGCATAATATGAGTCATGATCAGGTACTTGATATGATGAAGTATTTGGGAATGTCCAATTCGGCGGAATCTAAGGTAAAAGTAATATTTGTACCTTGTTATCTGGATGGAAAGGATGGTATCTTGAATTTGGAATATTATGATTTGGTGTTGGGGAATGACTTGAGTGTTTATCCTTCCTATTATGAACCTTGGGGGTATACACCTTTGGAAAGTGTAGCATTCCATGTACCTACTATAACAACTGATCTGGCCGGATTTGGTTTGTGGGTAAACTCGTTGAAGGGTAGATACAGTGAGTTGAAAGATGGTGTGAAAGTTATCCATCGCTCGGATTACAACTATTCTGAAGTGGCGGATGTTATAAAGGACACT
This sequence comes from Phocaeicola sp. RTP21359st1_B8_RTP21360_211022, assembly GCF_040911965.1. Taxonomy (NCBI): domain Bacteria; kingdom Pseudomonadati; phylum Bacteroidota; class Bacteroidia; order Bacteroidales; family Bacteroidaceae; genus Phocaeicola; species Phocaeicola sp. RTP21359st1_B8_RTP21360_211022. The sequence goes on along the minus strand of NZ_JBDFXP010000032.1, from coordinate 51,340 downwards.
ATATCGGAATTTTCGGGATTGCCGGAAAATACAATCAAGACAGTGCGTAAAAATGCGGCGGACATTGCTGAAAAGGCATTGTGGAAGCATTTTATCAAATATTATTATGAAGCTTATGATGTGGCATTGCATAATGCACAGAAAAGGCTTGTTATGAATAGCTAATTAATTATTAATAAATAATTTGAGAGACATGAAAATCAAAGTAAGTAATGCGAATACTCCTAATTGGAAGGAAGTTACAGTAAAATCACACATTCCCGAAGAACTGAAGAAGTTGGAGGAAATGGCTCGTAACATCTGGTGGGCATGGAATTACGAAGCAACAGACCTGTTTAGAGATTTAGATCCTGCAACTTGGAAAGAAGTGGGGCAGAATCCCGTTGCTTTATTGGAACGTTTGAGCTATGAAAAGCTGGAGGCATTAACTCAGGATAAGGTGATTGTAAAGCGCATGAATGATGTATATGCTAAATTCAAAGCTTATGTAGATGCTAAGCCGGATAGCAAACGTCCTTCTGTTGCTTATTTCTGTATGGAGTATGGTTTGACACATGTTTTGAAAATCTATTCCGGTGGGCTGGGTATTTTGGCCGGTGACTACTTGAAAGAAGCATCAGACAGTAATGTAGATATGTGTGGTGTTGGCTTCTTGTATCGTTATGGGTATTTTAGCCAAAGCCTTTCAATGGATGGTCAGCAGATTGCTAACTATGAATCACAGAATTTCGGTAGCCTGCCTATTGAACGTGTAATGGATGAAAACGGACAGCCGATGGTAGTTGATGTTCCTTATTTGAACTATTTCGTTCATGCATACGTATGGAAGGTAAATGTAGGACGTGTTCCTTTGTATCTGCTAGATACGGATAATGAAATGAACAGCGAATTTGATCGTCCTATCACTTATCAGTTGTATGGTGGAGATTGGGAGAACCGTTTGAAACAAGAAATCTTGTTAGGTATCGGTGGTGTGTTGCTGCTGAAGAAATTGGGCATTAAGAAAGATGTCTATCATTGTAATGAAGGACATGCTGCTTTGTGTAATGTGCAGCGTTTGTGTGATTATGTAGAAAGCGGGCTGACATTTGACCAGGCTTTGGAAGTAGTTCGTTCTTCTTCTTTATATACGGTTCATACTCCGGTTCCTGCGGGGCATGACTATTTTGATGAAGGCTTGTTTGGAAAATATATGGGTGGTTATCCACAGCGTATGGGGATTTCTTGGCAGGATTTGATGGACTTGGGTCGTATTAATCCGGGTGATGCAGGCGAACGTTTTTGTATGTCTACATTTGCTTGTAACACTTGTCAGGAAGTAAACGGTGTGAGCTGGTTGCATGGCAAGGTTTCTCAGGAGATGTTCTCTGGAATTTGGAAAGGCTATTTCCCTGAAGAAAGTCATGTAGGTTATGTAACTAATGGTGTTCATTTCCCAACGTGGAGTGCTACTGAATGGAAGAAGCTATATGCTAAGCATTTTGCTCCTAATTTCCTGGAAGATCAGTCTAATGAGAAAATTTGGGAAGCTATTTATAATGTAGCCGATGAAGAAATTTGGGAAACCCGTATGGCTTTGAAGTACAAATTGGTTGACCATATTCGTAAGCAGTTCAGTGAAAGCTGGTTGAAGAACCAAGGTGATCCTTCACGTATCGTTTCTCTGATGGAAAAGATTAATCCGAATGCCTTGTTGATTGGGTTTGCCCGTCGTTTTGCTACTTACAAACGTGCGCATCTGCTGTTTACTGATTTGGAACGTTTGTCTAAGATTGTGAACAATCCTGATTATCCGGTACAGTTCTTATTTGCAGGTAAGGCTCATCCACACGATGGTGCAGGTCAGGGGTTGATCAAGAAGATTGTGGAAATTTCCCGTCGTCCGGAATTCTTGGGCAAAATCATCTTCCTGGAAAATTATGATATGCAGTTGGCACGGCGTCTGGTCTCAGGTGTTGATATTTGGATGAATACTCCTACCCGTCCTTTGGAAGCTTCTGGAACATCAGGCGAGAAGGCTTTGATGAATGGTGTTGTTAACTTCTCTGTGCTTGACGGTTGGTGGCTGGAAGGTTACCGTGAAGGAGCAGGATGGGCGTTAACTGAAAAACGTACTTATCAGAATCAAGATCATCAAGATCAATTGGATGCCGCAACTATTTATAGTATTTTGGAAAATGAGATTCTTCCATTGTATTATGCACGTAACCGTAAGGGATATTCTGAGGGTTGGGTGAAGACTATCAAGAATTCTATTGCTCAGGTGGCTCCTCATTATACAATGAAACGTCAGTTAGACGATTATTATGCTAAGTTCTATACTAAAGAAGCAAAACGTTTTAAAGAATTGGTAGCCAATGATTATGCAAAGGCTAAGGAACTGGCTGCTTGGAAAGAAAGAGTTGCAGAACTTTGGGATTCCATTGAAATCGTTTCATGTGAAAAGACGGAAGAGCTGGCTAGCGGTAATATTGAAAGCGGAAAAGAATATATCATTACTTATGTTATAGATGAAAAGGGATTGGATGATGCAGTAGGTATTGAACTGGTTACCACTTTCACGAATGCGGAAGGTAAAGAGCATATCTATTCTGTAGAACCAATGGAAGTAATTAAGAAAGAAGGTAACTTGTATACATTCCAGGTTAAACACAGTTTGTCTAACTCAGGCAGCTTCAAGGTGGCATACCGTATGTTCCCGAAGAATGTTGATTTGCCTCATCGTCAGGACTTCTGCTATGTTCGTTGGTTTAACTAATCATTGAATTAAGATAATATTTCTATTTAAAGAACTGTTTCCTTGGAAAAGAGAGGAAGCAGTTCTTTTTTATTAGTATGTTCGCCCAAAGTTTCATTGATATTATCATTCCAGTTAAGATTGTTATGGAAAGTGCGCATTATTGGGAAGGATAGGACGAGTATAAAAAATACCGATGCCTTTCTAGACATCGGTATTTTACTTTGTAAACTATTTTGCAGTTATTTTATTTCAATAGTTCGTTCAGTTTGGACTTGATGGCATCTCCACGGAGATTACGTGCAACAATGGTACCTTCCTGATCAACCAATACGGTAGCAGGAATTGAATTGACACCATAAAGTTTTGCACCTGCATTGTTCCAACCTTGCAGGTCAGACATTTGCGGCCATGTAATATTCAAGGCAGTGATAGCCTCTTTCCACTTGTCTGCATTCTCGTCTAAAGAAATACCTACAATTCCGAAGCCTTTATCTTTGAAAGCCTTGTATGCTTCTACAACATTGGGCATTTCTTTACGGCAAGGTCCGCACCAGCTAGCCCAAAAGTCAATCAAAGTATATTTATTTTTGCTGACGAAATCAGACAGGCTTACAGTTTTACCTTCAGGGGTCTGCATAGAGAAATCAATGTATTTCTGACCTACAGCCGTTTTCTCTGAAGTTTCAATGTGGGCTTTCAACTTGTTGATACGTTCATTAACTAATGCAGCGGGAATTTTTTCTACCAACGCTTTTTGTTTGTCGAGTTCGAATGCGCCTGCATAGGAAGGGAGAAGATATACACCGACCGGATTGGTGATATTGGCTTCAATTGTTTGATAAACCATATCCATGCCTACACTGTCTTTCTTTTCAATCTCAGCCATGATAGCTTCTACCTGTTCTTCTGTCAAGCTAGTGTCGCTTTGAGCCTTTTGGTACATTTCATTCATTTCCTTGCTTAAAGCCATGAAGCCATCTTTGAATTTTTGGTAAGCGTCGTTATTAGGAGTACCTGAAACTTTGCTTTCCTTACCTAAGGTTACATTAATATTTCCATTTTCAAGAAAAAGATCAGTAAAGTAACGCTTGTCTCCTTTCATATAAGTGATGTAGCGGTTTACAGCCGTATCTTGTTTTCCGGTGAATACGAAAGTTCCGCTTTTGACAATAGCAGAATCAAGTTTTACAAGGTTTCCTCCTGCGTATTCCTGTAAATAGATCGTGTCGCCATCAGTGATGTCTTCTACTGAACCTGTAACCTTATAGGAAGGCGAATTCTGACATGCAACGAAAGCCATACTTCCTGCAGCCAATAAATAAACTAATTTTTTCATTTTAATATGATTATAATTTGAACGCAAAGATAACTACTTAATTAATATGTTTGCGGAAAAAAGGTTTTTATTTTCAGAATGAAATAAGGAATCTATAGTTTTGCTTTGCTTTTTTTGAATTTTATGGGCACTCATTCAATTCCTTTGGTTATAATTTGTACAGGGGGCTGCCTTACTGTTACAGTTGATCGGTAATATTCTGGATCTTTCGAAAATCGAATCGGGCACATTGAAGTTTGTGTAGAGTGATGTGAATATTAATGCAATGATGTACGATTTGGAGGAATTATTTCAATTACGGAATAAAAATAATCCGGAGGTGGAGATCGGGTTTGCGCCCGGCATGGAAGAGTACATGATTCGTACCGAGCGATAACGTTTCATTCAAGCTATATCCAACTTAGTTATTAATGCAATGAAATTTATTTTCTAAGGAAGTTTTATCATGGGTTATGAACAACAGGAGGGAAAATGTATTTTTATGTAAAAGATGCAGATTGTGGAATTCCGGAAGAGAAGCAGGGGCAGATATTTTAACGCTTTGTACAATTGAATACTTTCAAGTAGAGTATAGGATTGGGACTTTCTATTTGTAGCAGTATTATTATGGGAGATCGGGTAGATGTTGAATCCGAGCAGGGAGAAGGTCTCATTTTTTTGTTTACAATTTCTCAAAAGCCTATCATTCACTTTGCTGGGAGAAGAGAAATAGTACGCACAATGGAAAATTATTAGTCGGATGAATAAATATTACTTTATTTATATCCTCCATTCTTGAAAAATACCGTAATTTTGCAACTCAATTACAAAATGAGTATGCAACAATCTAATTATATAATTGAGGTAAAAGGTGTTTCCAAGTTTTTTGGTGATAAAATGGTCTTGGATAACATTAATTTATATGTAAAAAAAGGTGAGTTTGTAACTGTGTTGGGACCCTCCGGTTGCGGAAAGACAACTCTTTTACGTTTGATTGCCGGTTTTCAGACTGCTTCGGAAGGCGAGATAAAGATAGCTGGAAAAGAGATCACGCAGACACCTCCGCATAAGCGTCCGGTAAATACTGTGTTCCAGAAGTATGCTTTGTTCCCTCATTTGAATGTGTTCGATAATATTGCCTTCGGATTGAAATTGAAAAAGATCTCTAAGCAGACTATCGAGAAGAAAGTAAAGGCTGCTCTTCGTATGGTAGGGATGACGGACTATGAGTATCGGGATGTGAATTCCTTGTCAGGCGGGCAGCAACAGCGTGTAGCCATAGCCCGTGCTATTGTCAATGAGCCGGAGGTGTTGTTGCTGGATGAGCCTTTGGCTGCTTTGGACTTGAAGATGCGTAAAGATATGCAGATGGAATTAAAAGAGATGCATAAGACATTGGGCATCACTTTTATTTATGTGACGCATGACCAAGAGGAAGCTTTAACACTGAGCGACACGATTGTTGTAATGAGTGAAGGAAAAATACAGCAGATCGGAACACCGGTGGATATTTATAACGAACCCATCAATTCGTTTGTAGCTGATTTTATAGGTGAGAGCAATATTCTGAACGGAACTATGATACAGGACAAGCTTGTGCGTTTTGCAGGAGTGGAATTTGAATGTGTAGATGAAGGTTTCGGTGAAAATATGCCGGTAGATGTTGTGGTACGTCCTGAAGATTGGTATATTTTTCCGGATTCGGATGCTTCACAGATTTCAGGTATCGTAACCTCATCCATCTTTAAAGGTGTGCATTATGAAATGGTGGTTGAGGCCAATGGTTATGAATTTATTGTACAGGACTATCATCATTTTGCTGTGGGTGAGCAGGTAGGTTTGTTGATAAAACCTTTTGATATCCATATTATGAAAAAAGAACGTGTATGCAATACGTTTGAAGGAGAACTGACAGATGGAACACATGTGGAATTTCTGGGATGTACGTTTGAGTGTCTGCCAGTGGTTGACATTGAGCCGGGAACTAAAGTAAAAGTGCAGGTAGATTTCAAGGATATCATTTTGCAGGATAATGAAGAGGATGGAACTTTAACCGGAGATGTACGTTTTATCCTATATAAGGGAGATCATTATCACCTCACTGTGTCATCGGACTGGGGTGAGGATATTTTTGTTGATACCAATGATGTATGGGACAATGGTGATCATGTAGGTATCAGCATCTTTCCCGAAAGTATAAAAATAACTCAGATTGTAGAATCATAATAAAGAAAAGAGGTGCTCAGAACGATACGATTTTTCTTGTCTTCACGTAAAAGTTGGACTATTCCTTACGTGATATTTTCGGCGGTATTTGTTATTCTTCCGCTACTTTTAATAGTGGTTTATGCATTTATGGATGATGCGGGGCATTTCACATTGGGAAATTTTGCCAAATTTTTCGCCCATCCCGAGGCAATCAACACATTTGTTTATTCTATTGGCGTGGCCATCATCACAACAGTGGTATGTATCTTATTGGGATATCCTGCTGCCTATATTCTGACACAGACGCGGATGAAATATGCATCGACAGTGGTGGTATTGTTTATTTTGCCCATGTGGGTGAATATTTTAATACGTACACTGGCTACGGTGGCCTTGTTCGATTTTATGAACGTATCTTTAGGAGAGGGGGCTTTGATATTCGGTATGGTATATAATTTTTTGCCTTTTATGATTTATCCTATTTACAACACTTTGCAGAAATTGGATAAAAGTTATGTGGAAGCGGCGCAAGATTTGGGCGCCAATCCCATGCAAGTGTTTTTCAAGGCTGTGTTGCCCCTGTCTATGCCAGGTATTGTGAGTGGTATATTAATGGTATTTATGCCTACTATCTCCACATTTGCTATTGCCGAATTATTGACAATGAATAATATTAAATTATTTGGCACTACTATCCAGGAAAATATTAATAATAGTATGTGGAATTATGGGGCGGCCTTGTCGTTGATCATGTTGTTCCTTATTGGTGCGACAACCTTGCTCGCTTCAGATGATAAGGATCATAACGAAGGAGGCGGACTATGGTAAAGAAAATTTTGTGTCAGGGGTATTTGTGGCTGCTTCTGCTATTGCTTTATGCGCCTATTTTTATCATTATGATCTATTCGTTTACCGAAGCAAAGGTGCTGGGCAACTGGACTGGGTTTTCCACCAAACTCTATTCATCCCTGTTTGTTGCGGGTACACATCATTCATTGACAAATGCCTTGGTCAATACCTTGAGCATTGCCTTTATTGCAGCTACCGTATCCACCTTGCTGGGCAGTATTACGGCAATCGGCATATTCAATCTTCGTCCCCGTGCCCGTAAAGCAATCAGTTTTGTCAATAATATCCCTATTTTGAATGGAGATATTATTATTGGTATATCTCTATTCTTGCTGTTCGTATCTTTGGGTATTCCACAAGGATATACCACTGTAGTGCTTGCACATATCACATTCTGTACTCCATATGTGGTGTTAAGTGTGTTGCCGCGTTTGAAACAGATGAATCCGAATATTTATGAGGCGGCGCTTGACTTGGGGGCTACTCCTATGCAGGCACTCCGCAAGGTGATTGTTCCTGAGATTCTTCCGGGAATGATTTCAGGTTTTATGTTGGCGGTGACTTTGTCCATTGACGATTTTGCCGTGACTGTATTTACTATTGGTAATGAAGGGCTTGAAACTCTTTCCACCTATATTTATGCGGATGCACGGAAAGGAGGGTTGACCCCTGAACTTCGTCCGCTTTCTACCATTATATTCGTATTGGTGCTGGTATTGCTGGTTATCATCAATCGCCGTGCAGGCAAGAAAAAGGAGGTATAAAAAATGAGGAAAATAAATAGATGGCTGATGGTGTGTGTGTGCGCGTTATTCTCTTTAACCGGATGCTATAACACAGAGCCTCGTGAGAGTGTGCTGAAAATATATAATTGGGCCGATTACATTGATGAGGATATGTTGGCGGAATTTCCCCGGTGGTACAAAGAACAGACGGGGGAAGATATTCGGATTGTCTATCAGACTTTTGACATCAATGAAATCATGTTGACCAAGATAGAACGCGGGCATGAAGATTTTGATGTAGTTTGTCCTTCGGAGTATATCATAGAGCGCATGCTGAGGAAAGGTTTATTGCTTCCCATTGATACCGTTTTTGGAAAGACCCCCAATTATCTGCATAATGAATCTCCTTATATCCGTGAACAATTGGATAAATTGAGCTGGTCGGGGCATCGTGCTTCAGATTATGCCATCGGTTATATGTGGGGAACAGCAGGTATCCTTTTTAATACCGATCATGTTCCAGCGGAAGATGCCAGGACTTGGGCCAGTCTTTGGAATCTGAAATATGAGAACAAGATCCTGATGAAGGAAAGTTATCGTGATGCATATGGTACCGCATTGATTTATGCCAATGCCGAGGATTTGAAAAAAGGCAAGGTTACGGTAGAGGAGTTGATGAACAACTATTCGCAAGCATCCATCGATACAGTTGAGAAGTATCTGAAAGCCATGAAACCCTTGATAGCAGGTTGGGAAGCTGATTTTGGCAAGGAAATGATGACTAAAGGTAAAACATGGCTGAACATGACCTGGAGCGGGGATGCGGTATGGGCGATAGAAGAGGCTGAAGGAGTGGGCATCCATCTGGACTATGAGGTGCCGGTGGAAGGAAGTAATGTGTGGTATGACGGATGGGTGATCCCTAAGTATGCTAGAAATAAAAAGGCTGCCAGTTATTTTATTAATTATTTATGCCGTCCCGATGTGGCTTTACGTAATATGGACGCCTGTGGTTATGTGAGTGCCGTTGCTACTCCCGAGATTTTGGAGGCAAAAATAGATACTACTTTATCTTACTTTGCAGATTTAAGCTATTTTTTCGGTCCTGCTGCCGATAGTATACAAATAGATAAGGTACAGTATCCTGACCGTACAGTGGTGGAGCGTTGTGCCATGATTCGTGATTCCGGTGACAAGACCGAATTGGTCTTGGAAATGTGGTCGCGTGTAAAAGGGGATAATTTGGGGGTAGGCGTGGTTATTGTGATTCTGGTATCTGCCGGGATTATGGTAGTATTCACCGTGTATAGAAAACTTCAGCGTTATCAGCATGAAAAGGCTCAATATCGTCGCAGGAATCATCGAAGAAAGAAATGACTTTATAAGGGAAGGAAACATTTAGTCTTGCTGATAAAACGATTTAGGGAATCCAATCTTTAGGTAGAATTAAAATAAAAGTCCGAACTTGGGAAAGTCCGGACTTTTATTTCTATAATCATATAAAGATTAAATGATGTATTGTGAAGAGATAGACTCATTATTCATCACGCGGCGGATTGTTTCAGCAAACATATCAGCAATGGTCAGTTGCTTCACTTTAGAGCAACGGTTAGCATAAGGAATACTATCGGTAAATACCATTTCTTCCAAGCCGGAGTTCTGAACGCGTTCGGATGCAGGACCTGACATTACACAGTGAGAAGCGATAGCGCGGACGGAAATAGCTCCCGCTTCTTTCATAATATCGGCAGCTTTGGTAATAGTACCTGCTGTATCTACCATATCGTCAATTAAGATGACATTTTTATTTTTTACATCACCGATAATTTGCATGGTGGCCACTTCATTGGCTTTCAGGCGCGTCTTGTTGCAGAGTACTAAGGGTACACCCAAATATTTGGAATAAGTGCTGGCGCGTTTTGAACCACCCACGTCCGGAGTTGCGATTACCAAGTCTTCCAGTTGCAATGATTCAATGTAAGGCAGGAATACGCCAGAAGCGTAGAGGTGGTCTACCGGTACATCAAAGAATCCTTGAATCTGATCGGCATGCAAATCCATTGTGATTAAACGGTCGATGCCTGCTACGCTCAGAAGATCGGCTACCAGTTTAGCACCGATAGAAACACGAGGTTTGTCTTTTCTGTCCTGACGTGCCCATCCAAAGTAGGGAATAACGGCTACAATGCTTTTTGCAGAGGCTCTTTTAGCTGCATCAATCATTAGCAGCAGTTCCATTAAGTTGTCAGAGTTAGGAAAGGTAGATTGAACTAGAAAAACATGTGCGCCTCTAATTGATTCTTCATAAGAAACAGCGAACTCACCATCAGCAAAATGCATGATGTTCATGTTTCCTAATTTGCAACCGAGGCTGTTGCAAATCTTTTCTGCAAGGTATCTCGAATTTGTTCCTGAGAATACCCTAAAAGGTGATGTTTTGCTCATTTTTGTAATAGATATTACCTATTTGTTAATTTGCGTGCAAAGGTACGTATTATAATTAGAAATTAAAAATAGAAATTTAAAAATAACTTCTCATTATTGTAATATGCTTGGTTTGAAGCATATTCTTCGTTTTTTAGGCTTCTATTCTAAATTATTTTGATAAATCAGTCTGCTAAATCTCTTAATTTCCGGAAATGTTCTATCACGCACCGATAATCGCGATCGGTACACGCATCGAATTTATTCCAAAGGGCGCCCAATATGGCGGCTCCTCCGAAACCAAAGTCCTTTACCTCCAGCAAGTTTTCTTCGTCAATGCCTCCCAAAGCTATGACTTTTTTGTCAATAATGCCTGCTTTGGCGGCGGTACGGAGTTCTTCGGCGGTGTATGCCGAGTTATAATTTAGTTTGGATATGCTATTGAATACCGGACTCAGAAATACATAATCGCAACTGGATTTGCGCTCTTTAACTTCGTCTAGCGAATGGCAAGAACAACTGACATGTCCTTTGTATCCTTCCGGCAGGTTCGGATTACGACCGTTCAGGTGAATTCCTTTCAGTTTGTATTCCTCTTTCAGATAAAAATGTCCGTGAACCACGATGCGTTTGTGATATTGTTCGGGGATAAGGGTTAGCAGACGTTCTGCAAACATGGGTGCTGTACCGGGCTTTCGCAGATGGAGTGTGTCTAGTCCCTCCTCGAAAAGAGCTGTAATTATTTTATCTTCCTCCACAAAATAAGTGGGGGGCGTTATTAGAATTAACTTCATACCTTATGACTAATTGCTAAGCAAAGATAGCAACCTATTTGTAATAATCCTAGTGGATTTATAGATTTATTTTTGATAAACCTGTAAATCAATGGGATACTTTCCCCGAAAAAGTGATTCATGCGATGGAAAAGTTTTAAATAATCTGTGTGTATCTGTATGAAATAGGCGTTTTTTATTTACTTTTGCGCTAATAAAACAAGACGAATAGATAGAATTATGAATAAAAAACAATTTCTTGCAGCCGCATTTTGTTTGATGGCACTTGCCGGATGTACGCAAAAAACGGAATTGCCTGAGAATCCTAAAGATCAAGAAGAGTACCGTGATCATCAGGGAAACAGTTGGATTTATAACGCTATGCTAATGCGTTGGGCATTAATGCCGTCTATGGCCAACGGACTTTCTACCACACATTATTATTATCCTAAATCTGATTCGTGGACAGATGCTAACGGAATGAAAGTGGATGCTCCTTCAAAAGTGAATGTGGGGGCAAAATCGTCTACAAAATCAAAATCGAGCGGAAGTGTTTTTGGGAAAACACGCCGTTCATCCGGTGTTCATAGTTAATAGGAAGCGGATATGAAAAGAATACCTGTTACGCCACGTTCAGACTACCGTGAGAAAATAGAAGCGCTGGGCTTTGATTTTCATGGTGATTATTGGCGCGAGGAAGCGTATTATCGTTTTACGGCTGAAGAAACAGCCTGTTTGGAGGAAGCAACCAATGAGGCGTACCGTCTGTATTGTGAGGCTGCTCAATTCATTATTGAAGATAACCCGGAATTTATGGAGCGTGCATTGAATATTCCGAAGGAGATTGGTGAGCGTATCCGTGCTTCTTGGGATGCGGATGAGTTAAGTCTGTATGGTCGTTTTGATTTTATATTAGCCAAGGATGGTACTCCGAAAATATTGGAGTTCAATGCTGATACACCGACTTCTTTGCTTGAAGCATCTGTTATCCAATGGCAATGGAAAGAGGATGTTTTTCCGGAATGCGACCAGTTTAATGGTATTCATGAAGGATTGGTGCAGTCATGGAAAGATATTTTCCCCAAAAAAGGAGAGATTCATTTTGCTGGTGCATTAGAGAATAATGAAGATACAGGAACGTTGCAATATCTGGCAAGTACGGCGATGGAGGCTGGGTTTTCTACCCGAGTATTGGATATGCAGGCGCTGGATTTGCAAAATGGACGATTTTTTGATCCGGCAGGTGAACTAGTGAACCGGTGCTTTAAACTTTATCCGTGGGAGTGGATGGTGGACGAAAGTCCTGACGGATGTCTAGCGGAAATGGAATGGTTGGAGCCGATATGGAAATTGGTGATGTCCAATAAGGCGATCCTTGCCACATTGTACGAGTTGTTTCCGGATTCTCCTTATGTGCTTCCTTGTTATTTGTCGCGCCCTCGGTCGGGATTGTTTTGTAAAAAACCGGTCTTCTCTCGTGAAGGTCATAATGTAAGCGTTGTTGATATCCGGGATTGGGAGGAATATGTACGTATAGCTGAAACGGAGGGTGATTATAACACTGGAGCTTATGTATATCAGGAGTATGCGGAACCGACAGCGTACAGTGGCAGATATCCAGTTATTGGTTCTTGGATTATAGGAGGAGAAGCTGCGGGCATCGGTATTCGCGAAAATCGTATGGAGGTTACAGATAACTTGTCCGAGTTTGTACCACATATTATAGGATAAAGTCAAACTATCCATGTGCCGGTCGATGCCGGACGACGGATGTCGTCATGCCTCGACTGTTGGCACATAATTGAGGAATTAATGTCTTTTGAATAGGGTCGGTTCGATTCCTCTAGAAGGAAATGAGATGGGTTTCCATCGTTTTTACGTTAATCGTCCATAATTTGCCGCTTAACACTTCGCCATATTCACCTATAATCTTCAACACTTCAGCAGCTTCGGCACAACCTATTATGCCAGGGGTTACACCTAATACTCCTTTGGGCGGATGGGGCATGGATAGCATTTCTGTTTCGTCGGGGAAAAAGTGGCGGTAATCGGGGCCTCCTTGGTAATTGAAAACGGATACTTGACCTTCGAAGGCACGGATGGCACCATATACATAAACTTTTCCCCATTTCACACAGATATCATTGATAAGATAGCGGGTAGCGAAATTATCACATCCATCTATAATGATGTCGTAGGTACGGATAATTTCATCCGCATTCTCTTTAGTCAGTCTTGTGGGATAGGCATTGATTTGTACATCATGGTTCAGGGCTTCAAGACGTTTCTTGGCTTGGATAGCTTTGGGCATGCCTACCTCGGCTTCACTATAAAGTACTTGACGTTGCAAGTTGCTGACACTTACCACATCATCGTCTATTAATCCGATGGTACCTACTCCGGCTCCTGTCAGGTACAAGGCAACAGGAGATCCCAGACCACCTACACCGACAATAAGCACTTTGGCCTGCTGAAGCCGTTGTTGTCCTTTTTCTCCCAATTCAGGGAGAATAATTTGACGGTTATATCTTTCCACTTTGTTTGTTGTTAATTTGAAAAAAAGGAGCTTTGTATCATTTATACAGCCCCATTCCTTTAAAAATATGGGTAAAATCTATCGTATTGGCGTGAACTTGTCAAAAGAAACATCCCAGTCTTTCCATACCGGCTCCCTTCCTAATGATTTCAGTGCGTGTTCTACTTCTACGGCTGTACGCTCATCACTTACATGGAATTGTTCCAAAGCTTGCGGATAGGTATAGTATCCCCCCGGTTCAGTTTTGCTTTCAGCACTCATGGTAGTCACTCCTAGCCCTGCCATGTTGTCGCGGATTTGTGCCGGTTCACGAGTGGAGTAGGAGATATCTACATCGTGATCGAAAATACGCATGGCAAAAGTGAGCTGTGCCAACTCACGATCATTCATGATGACATTCGGCTGGAAACCACCGTTTTCTGCCGGACGCATACGGGGGAAGTTGACACTGTATTTGGTTTTCCAATACTTTTTCTGAAGATAGCGTAAGTGATAAGCCATCATGGTCACATCGGTGCGCCATTCTTCCAGTCCGATAAGTACTCCCATGCCAATGGAGTGGACTCCTGCCTGACCCATGCGGTCGAAGCCGTTTACCCGCCACTCGAATTTGGATTTCATCCCGCGTGGGTGATATATATTATAACGGGCTTTGTTATAAGTTTCCTGAAAGCAAATGACTCCATTCAGTCCGTGTTCTTTCAGTTCGGCATATTCTTCGGCTTTGAGGGGCATTACCTCTATCTTCAGATTGCTGAAATATTTTTTGGCGATGTCCAAAGCTTTAGCCAGATAAGGGACTCCGGCTTTTGCCGGATTCTCTCCGGTCACCAGTAACAGGTTCTCAAAAGGCCCCAGTTTCTTGATGGCTTTGTATTCATCTTCAATCTGTTCGGGGGTGAGGATGGTACGTGCCATCGGGTTGCTGATATGGAAACCACAATACACACAAGAATTGGTGCAGGAGTTGGTGATATACAGCGGTATAAACATGGAGATGGTTTTGCCGAAACGTTCTTCGGTATATTTTTTGCTTAGTTGCGCCATCGGCTCCAGGTATTTTGCTGCTGCGGGGGAGATGAGCGCCATAAAGTCGTCCACATCGCAATGTTCCTTGCCAAGAGCGCGGAGCACATCACTTTCGGTCTTGGAGTAGATGGTTTTGGTGGTTTCCTCCCAATCTATTTTTTCAAGTTCTTCTGAAAACATAATTGTTATTTTTGTTATAGTTCTATAAGATGATTTCGCTTCTATAAGAGCCTATTTAAACTTTTTCGGCATTTAAACAGGTTTCAAGCTATAAGTTTCTTATTATTTTTCTACATTTCTTTTTGTCGCTTTCCGTCAGCTCGGGATGTTGCTTCGTTCCTCCCTTCTGGATAACGCCTTTGATAGAGAATCCGCTCCACTTCAGAATTTCGCGCAACGCTTTTACTACACCGCGTGTCTGGTTAAACCAGATATTGAACGGCCATGGGGTGGAGCAGGTGCTTACGATGACTGCTTTCTTGCCTTTATGCAACGCTTGGGGGATCCCTTTCGGACTTTCTCCCATCATGCCGTACACGATGCGGTCGAACACTACTTTCAGATGTCCGTTCATGTTTCCCCAATAGCAGGGTGATCCGACAATCAGCACGTCTGCCCATTGTATCTTTTGAAGCGTGCGCTGCGCATCGTCTTCGGGTAGGACACAGGCCTGCCGGCTGCGGCAAGCCATGCATCCTGTACAGGGGCGTACCTGCAATTTATGGATGGATATTGCTTCCACTTCGGCGCCACGTATGCGAGCTTCTTCGGCCATGATGTCCAGCATTCGGCTGATAAGTCCTTGGCAACGAGGACTTCCGTTGAGTATCAATATCTTCATTACCTTATTTTTTTTAGGATGTTGTTGCGGACACATTGCACTGCAACCGTATAGTATTCCGGTTCCATATTTTCCAGATATGCTTTCAGCTCTCCTGTCAGTTCCGGTTCTTCCAGGCAGATGTCGTAGGCAAGTTTCATGCAGACGGCTTGTCCGGATGCGCTTTCGGCAGAAGATAGCATACCTTGAAGGCAGAAATCGAAGAAAGCTGCGTTGACAGGCTTCGGGACAGGAAGATGATGAAGGATATTCAGTAGCAGGCGTCTTGTTCCATCGTGGGGGCATTGCATGGCCCGTAACATCAGTTCCTCCCTTTTATCCATCAATAGGGAAGGAAGGAGGAGACTCAGTTTTTCACAAGCCCAAGTGGCACGCCAGGCTATCCTTGTTTCTTCATGCTGCGTTAGAGTATAAAGAGCATCAAAGCGGTCGGGGAAGCTGGCCACTTGATCTACTATGTTGTCTATGTGTTTTCTTCCTAAAGTTCCTTCAAGTGCTTTCTTGAAATCTTCCATAGTTTTTACAAAGTCAGTTGTTTAATTACCCACGTTCTTCAAGTCGCGGCTCAGTTTCATAGCGCAGAAGTTGGGTCCGCACATGGTACAGTACTCACCGTCCGTATGGCGGCCTTCATTGAAGTATTCCAAAGCGCGGTCGGGATCCAGACTCAGATGGAACTGGTCGCGCCAACGGAATTCATAACGTGCCTTGCTTAAAGCATTGTCGCGAATCTGTGCGCCCGGATGCCCTTTCGCTAGATCGGCAGCATGGGCAGCAATCTTGTAAGTGATGACACCTATGCGTACATCTTCTTTGTTGGGCAATCCCAGATGTTCTTTCGGGGTGACATAACATAGCATGGCAGTGCCTAACCAGCCGATTTGTGCGGCACCGATGGCCGAAGTGATATGGTCATATCCCGGAGCGATGTCCGTTACCAGCGGACCGAGGGTGTAGAACGGTGCGTTGTGACAGTGAGAGATCTGGCGTTCCATGTTTTCTTTGATTTTATGCAAAGGTACATGCCCCGGTCCTTCAATGAATGCCTGTACGTTTTTGTTCCATGCTCGGAGTACAAGTTCACCCATGGTATCCAGTTCGGCAAACTGTGCCTCGTCATTAGCGTCAGCGATACAGCCCGGACGAAGTCCGTCACCCAAGGATACGGCTACATCGTATTGTGCCAGAATATCACAGATGTCATCAAAATGCTCATATAAGAAACTTTCCTTGTCATGTACCAGACACCACTTGCTCATGATGCTGCCTCCGCGGCTTACGATGCCACACAGACGTTTGTCGGCCAGATGTACATTCTGGCGGCGTATTCCGGCATGGATGGTAAAGTAGTCCACTCCTTGTTCGCATTGTTCGATTAATGTATCTTTATAAATCTCCCAATTCAGATTCTCTACTTTACCGTTTACTTTCTCTAATGCCTGATAAATAGGTACGGTACCTACGGGGACAGGACAGTTGCGGACAATCCATTCGCGTGTTTCGTGAATGTTATCGCCGGTCGAGAGATCCATCAGGGTATCACCTCCCCATTTGCAGCTCCACACGGCTTTTTCCACCTCTTCGTCAATGGAGGAAGTGGTGGCGGAGTTTCCGATGTTCGTGTTGATCTTCACTAAAAAGTTCCTGCCGATAATCATAGGCTCGCTTTCGGGGTGGTTGATATTGGCGGGAAGTACGGCACGCCCTGCGGCTATTTCATCACGCACGAATTCAGGGGTGATAAAGGTGTCGATGCCCAGTTCCCGGCAATTCATGTTTTCACGGATGGCTACATATTCCATTTCCGGTGTAACTATGCCGGCTTTGGCGTATGCCATTTGTGTGATGGCCTTTCCGGCTTTGGCACGATAGGGCAGGGCGATGTGTTCAAAGCGCAGGTGATCCAGACTTTTATCGTCACGGCGCATCTTTCCGTATTCTGAGGTAATGGAGGGCAGTTTTTCCACGTCTCCCCGTCCAATAATCCAGCTTTCGCGCATACGGGGAAGTCCTTTTTTCAGATCGATTTCCATATTGGGATCACTGAACGGACCACTGGTGTCATAAATATAAACAGGAGCATTGGGCGTTGTTACCTTTTCACCGTTCACTATGTTCACAGTAGGAGTCAGGTTTACTTTCTGCATTCCTACTTTGATGTATGGGAACAGGGTTCCTTGCATATATGCCTTTTCTGCATGAGCGTATGCTTTTTTATCTTGCTTTTTGTCTATCATATTTCTGTTTAATCTAAGAATGAAGTTAAAGGGGATGAGGCGGATGCGATCAAGTTCTGTCCTACTGCTCCTAAGCCTGCTTCATAGGCGCGGCGTCCGGCAATGACAGCTTCCTTGAAGGCTATTGCCATTTCTACCGGCTGGCCGGCTACTGCGATGGCTGTATTGACCAGACAGGCGTCCGCACCCATTTCCATCGCTTCGGTGGCATGGCTGGGGGCGCCTATTCCGGCGTCTACTACCACAGGAACGGAAGCTTGTTCGATAATGATGCGTAGGAAGTCACGTGTCTGCAAGCCTTTGTTTGTCCCGATGGGGGCGGCAAGCGGCATGACGGTTGCTGCTCCTGCCTCTTCCAGCCGTTTGCATAATGTAGGATCTGCCTGGCAATAGGGCAATACGACGAAACCTAGTTTGACTAGTTCCTCGGTTGCTTTCAATGTTTCGGTAGAATCTGGCAACAAGTAGCGCGGATCGGGATGAATTTCCAGTTTCAGCCAGTTGGTGCCAAAGGCCTCGCGGGCCATTTGTGCGGCAAAGACGGCTTCTTCGGCTGTGCGCACACCGGAGGTATTGGGCAATAGCTGTATGTGGGGGTGAATGATATGTTTCAGCATATCATCTTCCTTATCGTCCAGTTCAATGCGTTTCATGGCTACGGTTACCATTTCACATCCTGATGCCAGAATGGCTTCTTCCATTACGGTGTTTGAATTGAATTTACCGGTTCCCAGGAATAAACGGGAATTAAATTCTTTTCCAGCTATAATCAGTTTCTTCATTGTATTTTGTGATTTTATTATAAATTCATGATTCGTTTAGTTTCCGCTACCGGGTCTTTCGCCCGGAGTATGGTTCCGCTCAAGGCAATACCGGTGATTCCCGTTTCCATGATGGAAGGGATATCTTCCAAAGTAATTCCCCCGATAGCAACGATGGGCAAATGGATATTTGCCTCTTTCATTTGCAGAATAATGGAACGGTAACCTTCCAGTCCCAGCACTGGAGAGAGATCCTTTTTTGTAGTAGTAAAACGGAACGGGCCACAGCCGATGTAGTCAGCTCCGGCTTTGTAATGCATCTTTACATCGTCAAATGTATTGGCGGTGCCTCCGATGATGAATTCTTTTCCTAATATTCCCCGTGCTTCGGCTACGGGCATGTCCTTTTTTCCTAAATGCACTCCGTCAGCATGAATTTTCTTAACTAACTCCACGTGGTCGTCTATGACAAATGTCGCTCCATAGTCTTTGCATAAGCCTTGCAGGCGTATGGCTTCCCGTTCCACTTCGTCAACGGGAGTGTCTTTCATGCGTAGCTGGATCCAGCGGCAACCGCCTTCCAAGGCCATGCGTGCGGAATCATAATAGGAATATGTGTCGGTGAAGTGAGTGATGAATTGAAGTTCCACGGTCTTACCCTCCACATGCAGCTTTAATGACTACCAGACTGTCATTGGGGTGTAACACACATTTCTCCCACTCTATACGGGGAACCATCCGGTTGTTTACCGCTATGGCGATACCTTTCTCAGGAAGTGCCAGAAAGGTGGAAAGTTCGGCTATGGTGCATCCGTCCTTTACTTCGGTTTCTTTGCTGTTTACTGTCAGTTTCATACTATATCAGTTTATGAATTTACTTGTAAATACAAAGAGTTGCTTTTTGACCGGATGGTATGAGGTAAGAAGTAACAATCCCTTCGGCGGTACTAACCGCATCAGGTTCACAGGGTATAATCTCAGCCCGTCCGCTGTTTACGTGGGGCACCCCTTTGTTTTACGATGGCAAAGATATGGGAAAGAAATGAATAATGCTACAACAGACTGCTTTATTTTTTGTGGAAGAATGTTTTTTTATGATTATCTTGCATTATGCTTGTTTATTCTTGTAAAAGGATGAATGCATATCTGCTGTATCTTTGCATCTTAAAGCAGATTGCCCCGCTCCCTGAATGAATAGGGTGCGAGGCAGCTTTATTATGATGTATAGTTAAGGGTTCTTTTATAGACGTTTTTCTACTACATCCCAGTCAATGATTTCCCATAACTTGTTCACATGATCTGCACGGCGGTTCTGGTAATCCAAATAGTAAGCATGTTCCCATACATCGAAACCCAGCAATGGTTTCAGGCCTGCACGCCACGGGTTGCTTCCATTTGGCTCTTTGGTGATATGTAGTTTTCCTTGCTTGTCTATAGAAAGCCAAGCCCAGCCCGAACCAAACAGTCCTGTGGAAGCGGCGTTGAATTCTTTCTTGAAGTTTTCAAAGCTTCCGAAGTCCCGGTTGATGGCTTCTGCCAATTTGCCGGACGGTTCATGCTTGTTGGGTTTGGGGGTGAACTGAAGGAAATATAATGTATGGTTCAATACTTGTCCGGCGTTGTTGAATATCGCTCCGTCGGGAGCTGATGCAACAATTTCCTCTACGGTCTTTCCTTCAAATTCTGTACTCGGAACCAAAGAGTTCAAATTGTTTACGTATGTTTGTAAGTGCTTGCCATAATGGTAGTCTATAGTAGCCTGACTGATTACAGGTTCGAGTCCGTTGTTTGCATACGGGAGTTTGGGCATTTCGTAAGTCATAACTAATGAAATTAAAGTGGTTAATAATATATTCATTTTTAGTCGAGGTTTTAATTAAACTTCTATCATAATAACATTATTGAGCATAGAATTGTTCTGATAAACTCAAACTTTCTCTATCTTTGCGGGCGAAAGGTGAAATTTATGACGAACTATTTAGAAGAATTGAATGAAAGTCAGCGCAATGCGGTGCTTTACAACGAAGGTCCCTCTTTGGTGATAGCCGGAGCAGGTTCGGGGAAGACACGCGTACTGACTTATAAAATAGCTTATTTACTGGAACGGGGATATACTCCTTGGTCTATTCTGGCATTGACTTTTACCAATAAGGCTGCTCGTGAAATGAAAGAGCGTATAGCCCGTCAGGTGGGCGATCAGGCACGCTATTTATGGATGGGAACGTTCCATTCCATTTTTTCGCGTATCCTGCGGTGTGAGGCACAGGCTGTCGGCTTTACCTCCAATTTTACCATCTATGATTCTTCAGATTCGAAGAGTTTGATCAAGTCTATTGTAAAAGAAATGCAATTGGATGATAAAACCTATAAACCGGGGTTGATACAGGCGCGTATCAGCAATGCGAAAAATCACTTGGTTTTTCCCGATGCATACGCTTCGAATGCAGAACTTTATCAGTATGATGTGAATGCCAAAGTACCTGCCACTCGTGATATTTACCGACGGTACTGGGAACGTTGCCGCCAGAGCGATGCGATGGATTTTGATGATTTGCTGGTCTATACTTATCTGTTATTCCGGGATTATCCCGAGATTTGCCGCAAGTATGCGGAGCAGTTCCGTTATGTGCTGGTGGATGAGTACCAGGATACCAACTTCGCACAACACAGCATTGTGCTTCAGCTTACCCGGGAGCATCAGCGTGTATGCGTGGTGGGGGATGATGCGCAGAGTATCTATTCCTTCCGAGGGGCGAATATTGACAATATATTGAAATTTACCCAACTGTATAAGGGAGCCAAGCTTTTTAAATTGGAGCAGAACTATCGTTCTACCCAGACCATTGTATGTGCGGCAAACAGCCTGATAGAGAAAAATAGTGAGCAGATAAGGAAAGAAGTATTTTCGGAAAAAGCGAAAGGGGAACCTATCGGAGTTTTCAATGCCTACAGTGATGTGGAGGAAGGGGAGATTGTGGCCAACCAGATGGTGAAACTACGCTCGCGGGAACATTATTCTTATAATGATTTTGCTATTTTATATCGTACAAACGCCCAGAGCCGTATTTTCGAGGAGGCTTTGCGGAAACGTAGTCTGCCTTATAAAATTTACGGAGGGCTTTCTTTTTATCAACGCAAGGAGATTAAAGACGTTATATCTTACTTCCGTCTGGCGGTAAATCCGAATGATGAGGAGGCTTTTAAGCGGGTGTTGAATTATCCGGCGCGAGGAATCGGGGATACTACGTTGAACAAGGTCATTGATGCGGCTGCACAGCATCATGTCAGTCTTTGGATGGTTTTGGAAGAGCCGTTGGCATACGGCTTGAATATTAACAAGGGTATGCATACTAAATTACAGGGGTTTCGTGAACTGGTAGAAAGTTTTATAGTGGAGGTCCCGAAGAAGAATGCATACGAATTGGGAGCAATGATTGTTCGTCAATCCGGCATTATGAATGAGATTTATCAGAGCAATGATCCTGAAAATCTGAGCCGTCAGGAGAATATTGAAGAACTGATAAACGGTATGCACGATTTTTGTGCAACCCGTGAAGAAGAAGGGAATGAAAACATCCTGTTGACGGATTTTCTGTCGGAGGTTTCTCTGTTGACAGACCAGGATAACGAGAAAGAGGGGGATGCCGAGAAGATTACCTTGATGACCATTCACTCTGCTAAAGGCTTGGAGTTTAAAAACGTCTTTGTAGTTGGGATGGAAGAGAACTTGTTTCCCAGTGCTTTGTCACTCAATTCGTATAAGGAGCTGGAAGAGGAGCGCCGCTTGTTTTATGTGGCGATTACACGTGCCGAAGAGCATTGCTATTTGTCTTTTGCCAAGAGTCGGTTTAAATATGGAAAGATGGAGTTCAGTAGCCCTAGCCGTTTCTTGAAAGATATTGATGTACATTTCCTGAAGTTGCCTCAGGAGGAACAGATGGCCCGGAGAATAGACGAGAGAGCCAGCCGTTTCTGTCGTGAGCAAAATGAACGTGCGGCTCGTTCCTTGTTTGACGAACCTGCTTCTCAGTCTTCTTACGGGCGTTCTTCATCGAACATCTCTGGTGGTCAGAAAACATTTTTAGTTGGAGAAAGACCGAAAGTTGAGATTATTCGTCCCAGTATACCACGTAATTTGACCAAGGTTGGTCCGGAAACGGTCTCAAAGCCGTCCGCAGCGAGAAACTTGTCGGTGAATGTACAGGCAGGGCAGGTGATAGAGCATGAGCGTTTTGGAATAGGCGATGTGATAAAGGTGGAAGGAATTGGTGAGAACAGCAAAGCGACTGTCCGTTTCCGGAATGCCGGAGAAAAACAATTATTACTGAAATTTGCCCGATTCAAAGTTGTGGAATAGAATAAATATTTTAATAGAATTCTGATACAAAAATGATAGATATCCATAAAGTACCTTCTCCATGCTATGTAATGGATGAAGCATTGCTCAGAAAGAATCTGAGTTTGATAAAGAGTGTGGCAGACCGAGCCGGAGTTGAGATCATCTTGGCTTTCAAGTCTTTTGCCATGTGGAAATCATTCCCCATTTTCAGGGAATACATTCGTTATACTACAGCCAGTTCCGTATATGAAGCCCGTTTGGCGTATGAAGAATTTGGCAGTAAGGCCCATACTTATTCTCCGGCGTATACGGATACTGATTTTCCGGTTATCATGCGATGCAGCAGTCATATAACCTTTAATTCTTTCAGTCAGTTCCGGCGTTTTTATCCTATGGTTGAGGCCTTTGGAGAAAAGATAACCTGTGGTATCCGCATCAATCCTGAATATTCGGAAGTAGAGGTGGAACTTTATAATCCTTGTGCTCCCGGTACGCGTTTTGGGGTGACGGCCGATTTGCTTCCTGAAACTTTACCGGAGGGCATCGAGGGCTTCCATTGTCATTGTCATTGTGAATCCAGTTCTTATGAATTAGAGCATACTTTGCAGCACATAGAAGA
Organism: Phocaeicola sp. RTP21359st1_B8_RTP21360_211022; assembly: GCF_040911965.1. Taxonomy (NCBI): domain Bacteria; kingdom Pseudomonadati; phylum Bacteroidota; class Bacteroidia; order Bacteroidales; family Bacteroidaceae; genus Phocaeicola; species Phocaeicola sp. RTP21359st1_B8_RTP21360_211022. The sequence continues at coordinate 27,944 of NZ_JBDFXP010000032.1, read as the reverse complement.
GAAGTTTGCTTCTTGGTTCCCACAAATAAAATGGTTGAATTTGGGAGGGGGACACTTGATAACACGTAAAGATTATGATACGGAGCATCTTATTTCTTTATTAAAAAACTTGAAAGCCCGTTATCCTCATTTGGAGATTATTTTAGAACCGGGTTCGGCTTTTACTTGGCAGACCGGACCTTTGGTAGCTTCTGTTGTCGATATAGTGGAAAACCGGGGGATAAAAACCGCGATTTTGGACGTTAGCTTTACTTGTCACATGCCCGATTGTCTTGAAATGCCTTATCAGCCGGCAGTGCGTGGTGCCAAAACTTTACCAGTCGATGCGATAAAAACAGCTTTAACGGAAGAGAATGTTTACCGTTTGGGTGGAAACAGTTGCTTAAGTGGCGACTATATGGGTAGCTGGTGTTTTGACCATCCGTTACAGATAGGAGAACGCATTGTTTTGGAAGATATGATTCATTACACTATGGTAAAAACAAACATGTTTAATGGAATCCATCACCCTTCTATTGCTATTTGGCATACAGATAATACATTGGAAGTATATAAAGACTTCCGATATGAGGATTATCGTGACCGTATGTCTTGATAGTAAGTAAAAAAAACTTTTGTTTTATATTGACTATGAGGAGTTTGATGAAATAATGTAATAAAAGTACTATAAAAAGTATAGAAAATTTTTGGAAGTTTAGAAAAAAGCACTACCTTTGCATCCGCAATCGGGAAACAGCTGGGAAATAGTTAAAACCGAAAGCGGAAATTGCGGAAATAGCTCAGTTGGTAGAGCATAACCTTGCCAAGGTTAGGGTCGCGAGTTCGAGTCTCGTTTTCCGCTCACATAAATAAAATCTTGTGCGTTGTGACAAGAGTGTTACACAGAATGCCCAGGTGGCGGAATGGTAGACGCGCACGTTTCAGGTGCGTGTGTCGAGAGGCATGCAGGTTCGAGTCCTGTTCTGGGCACTACACACGAGGTTTTCGTTTCTGGAGGAATGGCGGAATTGGTAGACGCGCCACTTTGAGGGGGTGGTGACAATTATGTCGTGTGAGTTCGAGTCTCATTTCCTTCACGAAGAGAAGATATTTGCGGAAATAGCTCAGTTGGTAGAGCATAACCTTGCCAAGGTTAGGGTCGCGAGTTCGAGTCTCGTTTTCCGCTC
>NZ_JBDFXP010000032.1:0-26678 GCF_040911965.1 Phocaeicola sp. RTP21359st1_B8_RTP21360_211022 | reverse complement strand
TTGCGGAAATAGCTCAGTTGGTAGAGCATAACCTTGCCAAGGTTAGGGTCGCGAGTTCGAGTCTCGTTTTCCGCTCAAGAGAAAAGATCAGTGTAGAAGTACATTGATCTTTTTTATTTATCATGGTGTAAATGTTAGAAAACGGAAGAAGGTCAAATCAAAATATTGATATACCCTCCTCCCGCTGTTTTAGTCAAATTATCCGCAATGGAAATATTTATTGACCAATGCCAACATCCCTTCCGGATTATCTTTTAAGTCGCTACGTAAGGTCAGATCGTTATAACTGGTTAATTTGCTGATGATTCCATCAATCATAGTGGGGCTGAACACATTATGTTTTTGGAATATTTCGCGCTGTTGTTGCAAACAGGTTGCGGAAGCTGCACAGCTATCGGGAAGCTGGGCTAATGCCTTCAGTTTGTCTGCATTTTCTTTCTGATGGATATTGACGTTTACGTAAGTTTTTTCTGCAATGTCCAGTGCATTTTCTATTTCAAATCCATGGCGACAGGCTACAGCTAATCCTGCTATCAGTTGGTAGAGATCGGCCGAACCGTCCGGTGACCGCATTTCCACTGTCTGTTTTTGTGTGGTATCATAATGGCTTTCTGTTTCCAGTGGATTGGCAGTCATGCACATGTCTGTTTTAGCTGCCCATCCTAGAGGTACTCGTACCAATACTGAACGGTTGCGGTCACCCCAGCAAATATTAGTTGGCGCTTCCTGATGGGGAACCAGGCGGAAATAAGAAGTAGGATTGGTATTACCGAATGCGGTGATGGATGGAGCAAGTTCCATCATGCCAGCAATAGCTTTGCGTGCTGTTTCTGATAAAACACCTTCTTTCAACATCTGGTTTTGTCCATCTTTCATGATACGCATGTGGATATGCAATCCGGAACCAGCTTTTCCTGTAGTTATTTTAGGTGCGAAAGTAATGTTATAACCATGTTTATAGGCCAGATTACGTATAATCCATTTGGCGATCATCAATTGGTCTGCCGCATCTTCGGCATTGACAGGCAGGAATTCTATTTCATTCTGTTCATATATCATGCCATTCAAGGTAAAATTACCTACTTCGGAATGTCCATATTTTATTTGTCCGCCTGCTTGTGCAATGTAGGCCATGCACTGGGTACGGAAATCATTGAACTTGGCATATGGTGCTGATTCATGATAGCCTTTCTGATCTGTAGCCTCGAACATATTTGTATCCGGAGCAATTACATAGTACTCTAATTCCCCCATAGCCTGAAATTCCATGCCGGTTACTTCATTGAATGCCTTGCATGCTTTGTGTAAGGTATGTTCGGGGGAACTTTCCAATGGCTCTCCATCCTTGTTAAAGAAAGAGCAAAGCATGGAAAGTGTAGGTATCTCGGCAAACGGGTCCAAAAAAGCCGTCCGGAATCGAGGAATTACATACAGATCACTGCTGCCCGCCTCAATGAATGGAAACAGGCTGGAACCGTCCACACGTTCTCCACAAGTCAAGATAGCATCTAGATATGCTTGGTTGTTGATAACGAAATTCAATGTCTTCAGTCGTCCGTCTCCGGCGGGATACATAAAGTTGACCATACGGATGCCATTCTGTTGAATGTATCGTTTTATGTCTTCTTTGGTAAACTCTGCACAAGGTTTTTCTAGAAATGCCACCAATTGGTTGGGGTTCATTATTAATTCTTTATTCATAGCAAAATTGGTTGTTTTTTGTTTGTTATTTGGTTAACTTTCCAAAGATAACAAAAAGTTTTCTGAAAATCCTATGAAAAGTTCATAGATATTTTCTTTCATACTGAGTGATATTCTCTTTATCTTTTTCTGTTTGGGAGAACATCGTTTTATAATTTGTCCTACCTTTGCACCGCTGTTTTAAAATATAAATAAGAGAATCATTATGGAACCGATGCATAAAATTAATAAAGTAGAGGTCCGGAATTTACAGATCGAAGATTACATCCAATTATCACAATCATTCAAGCGGGTGTATGCGGATAAGGATGTGTTTTGGACACACGAGCAAATAGAAACGCTTATCCGGATTTTTCCGGAAGGGCAAGTAGTAACGGTGGTAGACGATAAGATAGTGGGATGTGCTCTTTCTATTATTGTAGACTATGATATGGTAAAGGGAGATCATACCTATGCCAAAGTAACTGGTAATGAAACTTTCTGTACGCATAATCCGGAAGGGAATATTTTGTATGGTATCGAGGTGTTTATCCATCCGGATTATCGCGGTTTGCGTTTGGCACGCCGTATGTATGAGTACCGGAAAGAATTATGCGAGAAACTGAATCTGAAAGCGATCATGTTCGGTGGTCGTATTCCTAATTATTATAAGTATGCGGATACGATGCGTCCTAAGGAATATTTGGATAAGGTGCGTTCCCGTGAGATTTATGATCCGGTATTGACATTTCAGCTTTCCAATGATTTTCATGTGCGTCGTGTCATGAAGAATTATCTTCCCAATGACGAAGAATCCAAGCATTGTGCCACTTTGTTGCAATGGGATAATATTTATTATCAGGAGCCTACGCAGGATTATGTGGATAAGAAAACCACTGTACGTGTAGGGTTAGTGCAATGGCAGATGCGCCCTTATAAAACATTGGATGATGTATTTGAGCAGGTTGAGTTTTTCGTAGATGCCGTTTCTGATTATAAGAGTGATTTTGTTCTTTTTCCAGAATATTTCAATGCGCCGTTGATGGCCAAGTTCAATCATTTGGGAGAAGCCCAGAGCATTCGTGGTTTGGCACAATATACCGAAGAGGTTCGCGACCGTTTTATCAATTTGGCTATCAGTTATAATATTAATATCATTACGGGTAGTATGCCATACGTAAAAGAGGACGGAGGGCTTTATAATGTTGGTTTTTTAGTACGGCGTGACGGCTCATACGAAATGTATGAAAAGGTACATGTCACTCCCGATGAGATAAAGAGTTGGGGCCTCTCGGGCGGTAAGATGGTGCAGACTTTTGATACGGATTGTGCTAAAATTGGTATCTTGATTTGTTATGATGTGGAATTTCCCGAGCTTTCTCGTATCATGGCCGATCAGGGAATGCAGATTCTGTTTGTTCCATTCCTCACCGATACTCAGAACGGCTATTCCCGTGTACGTGTTTGTGCTCAGGCACGGGCAATCGAGAATGAATGTTTTGTCGTTATAGCCGGTAGTGTGGGAAATTTGCCGCGTGTGCACAATATGGATATTCAGTATGCACAGTCTGGAGTGTTTACTCCGTGTGATTTCGCTTTCCCAACTGATGGCAAACGGGCCGAGGCGACTCCGAATACCGAAATGATTTTAGTTTCGGATGTTGATCTGAATCTGTTGAATGAATTGCATACGTATGGCAGTGTGCGCAATTTGCGTGACCGCAGGCATGACCTTTATGAACTGAAGATAAAGAAATAAAAAAATGTTTCATTACGGATTACTCAGGTTAACGCTGGTTTATAGATAAGTGGTTATTATTTTATATTTCCGCCTTACTTTTAAGAATAACCTGTGTTAATCAGAGTGATCCTGTAATGAACTTTGTTATTTCAAAATAAAAGAAGCTACGGGCCATTCTATAACAAATATAGTTTTTCCTTGTCTGCTTTCCTGTAAATAGAAATTGCCCCCATGTCTTTTTATAATCTGCCGGCACAGACTAAGCCCGATACCAGTTCCTTCTGTTTTTGTGGTAAAGAAAGGAACGAATATTTTTTCTTGCAATTCCATAGGGATTCCCCGTCCATTGTCAAGTAGTCTTATATAAAGTTTGTTTGTTACTTCCAGTGTTACTTCTATTTGTCCGTCTGTTTTTCCTTCCAATGATTGCATACTGTTTTTCAGCAGATTTAAAAAAACTTGAGAGAGTTGCTTCTCATCGCCCTCAATATATATATCAGAGGGGGTGCTACGCAGAATGAAATGGATATGAGCATTTTCAAAATCAGATTGTAGTAACAGACCTAGATTGTGCAATGAATTGGTCAGTGAGAATCGCTTCTTTTTCGGTTCCGGCATATACGATAAGCGTCGATATGATTCTGTGAATTCCATCAGTCTTTCGCTTTGTTCACGAATCACTCCAAGTCCTCGTATTACTTTCTCGTCCGTACCGGGGCGCAATGAAAGTGTTTGAGACAGAGAAACAATAGGAGCAATGGTATTCATAATTTCATGAGTAAGCACCCGGGTAAGTTTGTTCCATGACTCACTTTCTTTCTCGTTCAGTTCATTACTGATATCTTTGATAGCCAACAGGGTAATCGTTTCTGAATTTAGTTTCATCCGGTTCATGGATAGTGACAGTTGTTTTTTTGAGTTAGATTGTAAAAGAAAGGAATTTTCCACATTTCCATGGGTTATGAAATCTTTCAAGATCGGATATTGCTCTTCCAATTGGCGGAGGAATATGATTGACTCAACTCCCAGCAAACGTAAGGCTGCACCATTTACAAACAGAACTCTTTTTTCGGAGTTCCACGCTAGCACTCCATTTGGTACTTCTTCCAGTAAAGAGTGATAAAAGTTCTCTTGTACCCGGCTTTGCGATTTCGTTGTGGCAAGCAATTCATTGATTCGGTTTAGTGAATGGCTAAGTGCATTCATTTCTTTATCTGCCGATTGCTCGTTGAACAGTATCATGCTCTCTTTATCTTCCATCGCATCCAAGAATATTCTTATTTTGGCATTGAATTTATTCAATTGTTTTACCAAAGCTCTGATAAAAAAAAGTGAAATAATCAAGAAAAGACAGCCTAGAATAAGGGCGGTATGTGTAATAATAAGTGCGATACCAGCTCCGGCTACAGCAATTATTAATAAGATGTAGCTTAGGATAACCATATATAGATGTTTGCTGAATACCATGGTCATCAGAGCTTAAAGCGTTTTATTTTATTGTAAAGTGTCTGGCGACTGATGCCTAACTGTTCGGCTGTTGCTGTCAGATTTCCATCGTTTTGACGGATGGCTGTTTCTATGGCCTGGCGTTCTACTTCTTCCAGATTAGGAACGGTAGTGGAGAATTGTGGACTCCAGGTTTGTTTTACGAAAATGTCTTTGGAACGGATTACATCTCCTTCACATAAAATAACTGCTTTCTCGATGGTATGTTGCAATTCCCGGATATTTCCCGGCCAATGATAAGAACATAATTTCTCTAAAGCATGTTCATGCAGGAAGATTTCTTTTTTTTCGTATTTAGCAGCATAGCGCTGCATAAAATAATCAATGAACAAATGTATATCTTCCCTCCGTTCGCGTAAAGGCGGGATTTCCAGATGAATAGTATTCAGTCTGTACAATAAATCCTCACGGAAAGTCCCGGAATCCACCATATCCTGAATATTCTTGTTGGTAGCTGAAAGCAGCCGGATATCCACTGGGATTACTTTATTACTGCCGATGCGTGTAATTTTTCGGTTTTGTAATACGGTGAGCAACTTTGCCTGCATGGCTAAAGGGAGATTTCCTATTTCATCCATAAACAGGGAACTGCCGGATGCCGCTTCAAACTTTCCCGGCCGGCTCTCGTAGGCATCGGTAAAAGAACCGCGCTCATGCCCGAACAGTTCACTTTCGAATAAAGATTCACTGATTGCTCCCATATCTACCGTTACCATAGAATGTTCCTTTCGTGTGGAAAGCCGGTGTATTTCCTGTGCCAGCATTTCTTTTCCTGTTCCGTTTTCTCCGGTAATCAATATATTGGCATCTGTGCGTGCCACTTTCACTACTATCTTCATTAACTGCTGCATGGCAGGGGATGTTCCCACAATCATCGGTGATTTGTTTCTATCGGGGATTCTGTTTTTCCTTTTCTTACCGCTTCCAAAAGCATCTTTTATTTTGCGCACTAAGGTCCGGTTATCCCAAGGTTTCAACAAAAAATCAGTTGCATCATTCTTTAAAGCCTTTACTGCCAGTTCTACATCCCCGTATGCTGTAAGCATGACTACGGGTAGTGCAGGAGCTATCTCACGGATTCGTTTCAGCCAATATAACCCTTCGTTGCCGTTATTGATTCCTGCCGAGAAATTCATATCAAGAATAATCACATCTATCGGAGAGGTATTTATGATAGATATGATTTGATTCGGATGATGGGCTGTCTTTATTTCGCTGAACTCCGTTTCCAGTAATAATTCCAGTGAGGCCAATACTCCTTTATTATCATCTACTATTAAAATCGTTCCTTTTTCCATCTCATTTTTGCTTTCAGAGGCTAAAGGTATCTGCTTTTGATTGTTTCTGCAAATGAGGCGTCCAATTATTGGACGTTTTTTATTATTTTCTGTAATGCTTTTATTTATCATAACGGTGACTTGACATTGGAATGTGTCTTCAGTCCGTGTTGTCAGCGTTCCAATATCTTCCTTGGTTCGTTCTGGTTTTATAGTGTTTATAATTTGGACGTTATACCGTCTAAAATTTGGACAGCTAATTTATATTTTATTTTGTAACTGGTTGATTATTAATGTTCTGATCTTCTTGGCATATCGTTTGCTTCCTATTCTGTGTTTAAATTAAAATGCAATGAGAAATAACTTGATAATTGTGTGTTTGTTGTCCGGTCTGTCTTTGCCTGTATGTGGGCAAAGTACACTGGACGATTGCATACGTTATGCTTGGAAACATAATCCTGGTTTCAAGAATGTCCAAATAGACGTAAAGGAAGCACGAACAGACTATGTGGCTGCTATGGGTAAATTTCTTCCTTATGTTTCAGTACAGGCGGAAGTGGGCAGGCATATCGGACGTTCTGTCGATCCGGATACTAATGGATATACAGCCGATTCATATAATCAAGGAACTATAGGAATGGATATAACTCTTTCTTTATTCGAAGGATTTGCCCGGATCAATCGTTTGCGATATACGCATTGGACTAAAAAAGAGAAGGAGTGGGATCATCTGGCAAAGAAAAATGATTTGGCTTATCGGGTAGCTGAGGCTTATTATAAAGCGGTATTGGATAAAAAGCTTTCAGAACTGGCAGCTGAACAGCTTCGTTTGGGAGAACGTTATCTGAAACAGACGGAAGCTTTTGTAGAACTGGGGTTGAAATCGCTTTCGGACTTGCAGGAAGTAAAAGCGCGTCATCAAGGAGATGTGTTCAGAGAGCGTATGTATGAAAAAAATCGTCAGATGTCCTTTCTTTATTTAAAGGAAATACTGGGTATGAAAGAGGGCGATGTTTTGTCTGTTTCTTTATCAGTCAGTGAGGATACGCTCTTGTTAATGCCTCAAGTAGAGGTAGAAGAAGTCTATTTACGGTCCGTACACGTACTGCCGGATTATAAACGGATGGAAATGTGGGAACGCGCTGCCCGTAAGGAGTATGCTGTGACCCTTGGACAGTTCAGCCCGACTATCTTCGCCCGTTTCTCATGGGGATCTGATTTTTATAATTCCTTGTTCTCGTTACATCAATTGCGTGACCATTGGAATAAATATATAGGAGTAGGTATTTCATTCCCTATTCTTAGCGGATTAGATCGGAATGCCGGAATAAGGAAGAAGAAATTAAACTTGCAACGGGTGCGGAACAGCATAGAGGAAGAGAAGTTACATTTACGTAATGAAACGGAACGAATTGTACTTTCATTACATTCGGGATGGGAAGAGCATCGACAGGCTTCCCTGCAGGTAAAAGCAGAAACGCAAGTGCTGAAAGAAACGGAACGGAAGTGGGAGGAAGGGCTTGTTTCCGTGTTTCAGTTGATGGAAGCACGAAATCGCCTGCTTGTCGCTAAAGCGGAAAAAATAAGAGTGCGTTTGCAGTACGAACTGACATCGCGACTAACTATGTATTATCGGACAGGAAGTTTTATTAACCATTAAAAAATATGGACACACTAATTGAACGTAAAAAGCGTTTCACTCCCAGGCGGATTTATGGAGGTGCGGGAGTATTATTCATATTGGTATTCGTTTTTTATTTTATTTTTCGTGATACCGGTTCTTCCATGACCATTGACAAGAGCCGTATCACTATCGCTACAGTTACAGAAAATGAGTTTAATGATTATGTCCGTGTGATTGGACAAGTACTTCCCAGCCGCATGATTTACCTCGATGCTATAGAAGGCGGAAGAGTGGAGGAACGCCTTCATGAAGAAGGAGCGATGGTAAAGAAAGGGGATGTGATTCTGCGCCTGAGTAATCCTCTGCTGAATATCGGTATCATGCAAAGTGAAGCAGATCTGGCCTATCAGGAAAATGAGTTGCGTAATACTCGTATAAGTATGGAGCAGGAACGGTTGAGTCTGAAGCAGGATCGTATCGGTATTCAGAAAGAATTCATTATAAAGAAACGTCGTTACGGACAATACAAGCGGCTGATGGAGGGGCAATTGATAGCGAGGGAGGACTATCTCCAAGCTACGGAGGAATATGAAGCGGTAAAAGAACAATTGTCGGTATTGGATGAGCGGATCCGTCAAGATAGTTTGTTTCGTTTGACTCAGATAAGCAGTTTGGACGAGAATATAATGAATATGAAACGAAGTTTGGCATTGGTACGAGAACGTCTTGAAAACCTGAAAGTGAAAGCTCCTATAGACGGGCAAGTGGGTAATCTTGAAGCACAAATCGGGCAATCCATTTCTGCCGGGGAACATATCGGTCAGATTATTACTGCTGATCTGAAGGTACAGGCATTAATTGACGAGCATTATGTGGAGCGTGTCGTCCAAGAGCTTCCCGCTGACTTTACCCGTGATGGAGAAAATTATAAGTTGGAAGTAACCAAAGTGTATCCTGAAGTGAAAGACGGGCAGTTTCGTACAGATTTCCGTTTCACGACAGGGCGTCCCGAAAACATTCGGGCGGGACAAACTTATCATATCAATCTTCAGTTGGGGGATCCTGTCAAAGCTGTTCTGATTCCTCGGGGAGGTTTTTTTCAAATTACCGGAGGACGATGGATATATGTTGTGGATGAAAGTGGTAAATTTGCCGTCAGACGTCCTATCAAGATTGGCAGGCAGAATCCTCAGTTTTATGAAGTGACTGACGGGCTGGCTTCCGGTGAGAAAGTTATTATTTCCGGTTACGAGCTGTTTGGAGATAATGAGAAACTGATTTTAAACGAATAAAAAACACACGTAAGAATGATTAAAGTAGAAAACCTCTCTATGTTGTTCAGCACCGAGGAAGTGCAGACCAAAGCATTGAATGAAGTAACTTTCGAAATTGAAAAGGGAGAATTTGTCGCTATCATGGGGCCGTCCGGTTGTGGAAAATCTACCTTGTTGAATATACTTGGAACATTAGATACCCCTACTTCGGGCTCCTATCTCTTTGAAGGAAAGCGAGTGGATAAAATGAATGAAAACCAACTGACCGCTCTCCGAAAAGGAAATATCGGTTTCATCTTCCAAAGCTTTAATTTGATTGATGAACTGACTGTATATGAGAATGTTGAACTCCCATTGGTGTATCTTAATATAAAGCCGACAGAACGTAACAGGCAGGTAAAAGAAGTGCTTGAAAAAGTGAATATGCTGCATCGCGCCAATCATCTGCCACAACAGTTATCAGGTGGACAGCAGCAACGTGTGGCCATAGCCCGTGCCGTAGTTACCAATGCCAGGCTTTTGCTGGCGGATGAGCCGACAGGTAATTTGGACTCTACCAATGGGGTGGAGGTTATGGAACTGCTTAGTACACTGAACAAACAGGGGACCACCATCATCATTGTTACCCATTCACAGCGTGATGCTGCTTATGCACATCGTATAATCCGTTTGCTGGATGGTAAAATTATTGCCGAGAATCGTAACCGCCCTATGGAATCTGACAGCAAAATTGAAATTTTATGATTATACAAAATTATTGGAATAGCGTTTGGCGTAATCTGATGAAGAGGAAAGGTTTCAGCTTCATCAATATCTTTGGCTTGGCTGTAGGCATGGCATCAGCTTTATTGATATTTACTTACGTTGCTTTTGAATTTAGTTTTGACAAAATGCATAGTAAGAGTGAACGGATTTATCGTGTGCAAAGTACTTTTCATGAGGGGGAAGTTCTGACGGATGATTGGGCGACCAGTTCATTCGGATATGGTTCGGCCATGCAGGAAAATCTGGCGGGAATTGAGGATTATACTCGTGTAGGATGTATTATCCAACCGGAGCAATTGGTAAAATATGGCGAATTATGTCTGCGCGAGAATGGGATAGCATACGCTGATCCTGGCTTTTTCCGTTTGTTTGATTTTGAATTGTTGAAAGGTGACCGCGCTTCTTGTCTTTCCATGCCATGTCAGGTAGTGATTACGGAACGGATTGCCCGCAAATATTTCAGAGATGAAGACCCTGTCGGGAAGATACTTATTTTTAACAGCAATATGGGGAAGGTGTCTTGTGAGGTAACTGGAGTCATGAAAGAAATGCCTTCTAATTCGCATATACATTATAATTTTCTTTTATCATATGCCACCTTACCTAAATGGGTACAGGAATATTGGTACAAACATGAAGCCTATACATATGTATTGCTGGATTCGCCCGAGCGCAAAGAAGAGATAGAACGTACTTTTCCTCAATTGGCCGAGAAGTATAAAACTGAAGAGGCATTGAAAAACAAGACTTGGGGGGTGCGGTTGGAGCCATTGGAGAAGATTCATCTCAATCCTCAATTAGGTTATGAGGCCGAGTTGAAAGGAAACCATTCGGCCATCATCGCGTTGATTTTCGGAGCTATTGCTATTTTGATTATTGCTTGGATCAATTATATAAATCTGACAGTTGCCCGTTCTATGGAGCGTGCCAAAGAGGTAGGAGTGCGCAGGGTAGTGGGAGCTTTCCCGAAACAGCTTGTTGGTCAGTTTCTATTTGAAGCATTTGTAATGAATTTGATCGCTTTTATCATTGCGTTAGGATTGATCGAACTATTACTTCCTTCCTTCAATCAGTTGGTAGGACGTACTATTACTTTCTCTGTATGGTTTACGGAATATTGGGGGGGCGGGGTTCTATTGCTTTTTATAGTCGGTATTTATATTTCCGGTTACTATCCTGCCCGCGCATTGTTGCGTAAGAAGCCGATTGTTTTACTGAAAGGTAAATTCCAAAATAGCCGTTCCGGAGAAAATACACGTAAAATATTGGTCATAGTACAATATACGGCATCCATGATATTGCTTTGTAGTACATTAATTGTGTTTGCACAACTCAGCTATATGCGTCGGCAGTCTTTGGGAGTAAAGACTGACCAGATTTTGGTAATCAAGTTTCCCGGGCCTACTGAGGGTATGAAAACAAAGATGGAGTCTATGCGGAGAGCTATCAAGAAATTGCCATTGGCGTCGAAAGTAACTTGTTCCGGGGCGGTACCGGGTGAAGAGGTGGCCATGTTCCTGTCCAATCATCGGGCACATGATGCGTTGAAGCAAAACCGGTTGTACGAGATGCTGAGTTGTGACCCTGACTATATAGATGCATACGGACTGGAGGTGGTAGCCGGACGGGGTTTTTCCGAGGAATATGGGGACGATGTGAATAAATTGGTTATCAACGAAACGGCTGCCCGTATGTTAGGATATGTGGATAATGATAATGCCATTGGTGAGGAAATAGCTGTTGAAACGCTAGGAGAGCCCATGCAGGTAATCGGGGTAGTGAAGGATTATCATCAGCAAGCGTTGAATAAAGGTTATACAGGGGTAATGCTTTTCCATAAAGATAAGATTGACTGGATTCCTCAGCGTTATATTTCGGTTGTGATGAAACCGGGTGATCCTTCGGAATTAGTATCACAGATAGGAGAAATATGGAATAATTATTTTGCGGATTCCAGTTTTGATTATTTCTTCCTCGACCAGTTCTATGACCGGCAGTACCGTCAGGATGAGGCTTTCGGCGTATTGATGGGAGGTTTTACCGGATTGGCTATTTTTATCTCCTGCTTAGGTTTATGGGTGTTGGTTATGTTCTCTTGTGCCGTCCGTACCAAGGAGATGGGTATCCGGAAAGTATTGGGGGCATCTCGTTGGAATCTGTTTTATCAGTTGGGTAAAGGTTTCTTTATTCCTATTATTATCGCTATTCTGATTGCGTTGCCTGTGGCATGGGGCAGCATGAATGCATGGTTGGCTCATTATCCGTTCCGAACAGAATTGAAAGTGTGGTTCTTTCTGCTTCCTGTGGTCTTGATGTTGTTGATTTCTTTTCTGACTGTAGCAGGACAAACCATAAAGGTTGTTTATAGTAAACCCGCTCGGTCATTGAAATATGAATAATGGAATATAAGATATCCGTGGTTAGTAATTCATTTACAAGGAATATCATTTAAAACCAATATAAATTATCGTACCAGTTCATTATGGCAGATCAATACTGATAAACTTTGAAAACCTTTTGAATTTTTCTACAAAACTAATTTTGCGTCTAAAATTATTTTATTAATTTTACAGCGTTTTTAAGGAGAGTCTAACTCTCTATAGTTACAAATGAGCGATGAGAAAGGGTGCCTTGGTGGCATCCTTTCTCTTTTGTAGTGTGTTTTTGTATAATTTATATTGTATTTTACTTATGTCACGATTATGTGAAATCACGATACATCTTTTGTATTTCCGTTTCTTTTACTTTTATCAGACTTAATCGTTTTTCTTGCATTAAAAAAACAATTGGACCTCCCTTTGTTATATATTTAACACTCTTTTAATCTCATTTTGTTGAACAATCTACGCGATTCAAATGTTAATATAATGTGTTTTTCATAGTAATAGATTTAAGATTAATAGTTAGTATTTGCTTGTGAAAGTCAGTACACTTACGGATAAAAGCGTTTATCCGAAAAGAAAAGAGAGGCGACCGGAAACGGAAGCCTCTTTCTTTTTGAGCATTTTTAGTTCCCATAATTATTGTGAGAGGAAAATTGATTCTGATTGTATAAATAATATAATGTGTTGAAAATAAGATTTTTCCCTTTTTAAGCCTTTAATAAAAAATGGAGTTCTCTTAGTAAGAGAACCCCATTTTGCTGCAAAGATAGCTATAATTCCTTAATACAGAAAATTCCGCATTAAAAAAGTATTCCAAAGTATGCTTATAAATGACAATTGTTTGCAAAAATAATATGAAAGGTTATAACTATAGGACACTCTATCAGGCATTTAAGTAAACTTGGGGTTCTCTTACTAAGAGAACCCCAACAAAAAAACGAAAATTGATGGCTTATTTGAGCCTCATTTTTTAGAAGAATAATTTAATTATGATGTTTTGATGGAAATAAAAAGTCCTATGGAGCTTGCAACCGAAGCACTCTCTTATAATAATCAAAACATAGCGAGCGAAGCGCCTAAGTTACTGCTCTGCAGTTCAATCGCTTCCGTCTCAGACCAGGGGTCAAATAAGGGAGTCACGCCATTGGCGGGAATAGGGAAGGAACATCCTGAACTCAATTGGTATTATCTGTATCTGCCTAACAAAGAATTGAAGCGCTATATCGGCGTTTTTAGTGGCAGGAAGTCCGTAAAACTTCGTAAGCCATCAGGTGAAGCAGAAGAAAGATACTTTTGTTTCAAGGTATTTTCCTATACTTCGACGGACCACAGGAAACGCTTCGAGCAATGCGCCTATACTAAGGAGGAATATACTGCCCGTCGTGATTCCGCCCGGGTAGTGAAAGAAGCCTTTGCCACCGGTTCCACCCGGAAATTGAATGCTTTGACGGACGAGAAAGAAATCGAAGGCAACGGCTGGCTGTTTGTCTGCGCTCCTTTGGATCAGTTGGAACTTATTTTGTCTGCTATGTTTCCTCGCCAGTATTTGGTGACGGACTATAACACGCACCGTGCGGCGGTCATCCCTCAACGTCAGATGGAGGAATTTATCTATTTGTACGAATCCATGCCTTATAATATCGAGTTGATGAACCGTCCTTTGGAGGATTATCTTCAGAAGAAACAACGAATTCGCATTACCGGTGGTGTTTTCCGAGGGAAGGAGGGGTGCATTATGCGTTTGCACCGCAATACTCGGCTGGTATTTGCTTTTGGGAATATGACGGTGGCTGTGAGTTATCTTCACGCTTTTCCGTTTGAGAAAGTGGACTAGGATACATATTATATTCCCTATTTAACTGAATGACAATAATATGTCCAATTCCTTAAAACAAGTAGCGACCAAGGGGATTCTCTGGAGTTCGATAGAACGCTTTTCTGTGCAAGGTATTCAGTTTGTGATCATGATTATCATGGCCAGACTGCTAACTCCGGAGGATTACGGCCTTGTCGGAATGCTGACCATATTCTTGGCTGTTTCCCAATCATTGATAGACAGTGGATTTTCCCAGGCCTTGATACGTAAACAAAACCGGACAGAAGTAGATAATTCTACTGTGTTTTATTTCAATATAGCTGTCGGTCTTGCGCTTTATCTGTTATTCTATATTTCCGCGCCTTGGGTGGCGGATTTTTATGGACTTCCCGAACTTTCTTTAGTGATGAGAGTGGTATGCCTGGGTATAATCTTTAACTCACTGGCTGTAGTCCAGCGTGCACTACTGACAGTCAGGATAGATTTCAAGACCCAGGCAAAGGCATCATTGATTGCTGCTGTTATCTCCGGTATGGCAGGTATCATATTGGCTTATACAGGATTTGGCGTATGGGCATTGGTATGCCAGCAACTGGTCAATCTGGGGATAAACACCTTGTTATTATGGATCTTTTCAAAATGGAAGCCCATGAGAACCTATTCCTGGAAATCTTTCAGGGAATTGTTCTCCTTTGGCTCCAAACTGTTGGCGTCCGGTCTGCTGGATACCACTTACAACAATATTTATCCCATTGTCATAGGCAAGGTCTTTTCCGCCGGTGATTTGGGACATTATACACGGGCCCAACAATTCTCTGTTTTCCCCTCTTCCAATATTACAGGGATACTGCAACGTGTGACTTATCCCGTGCTTTGCAGCATACAAAATGATATTGACAGATTACGGGGAGTGTATCGTAAATTTCTCAAGTTGTCCGCTTATGTGGTCTTTCCTCTTATGACAGGACTTGCAGCGGTTTCCTTTCCGTTTATCCGAATTGTGTTGGGTGAGAAATGGATATTCTGTGCGGTTCTGCTTCAAATCATCTGTTTCTCGATGATGTGGTATCCCATTCATGCCATCAATCTGAACCTGTTACAGGTACAGGGGCGTTCCGATCTTTTCCTCCGGTTGGAAATTATCAAGAAGGCGATAGGAGTCAGCATCCTTTGCCTGACCATTCCTCTAGGTCTGAAAACCATGTGCTTTGGGGGAGTGGTAAGCTCCCTTCTTTGCCTGGTAATCAATACCTTTTATACAGGAAAGCTGATACAAGTCGGTTTTATCATGCAGATGCGCGATTTGTTTCCCACTCTAGTGGTTTCCTTGCTGATGTTTGTCCTTGTGCTTTCCCTTCAGTGGATGACTGAGAATCTGTATGCCCAGTTGCTGGGTGGTATCATTTTGGGCAGTGGGTTTTATCTGGCTGTAACAAGGATTCTTCGTTTTCAGGAACTACAGGAACTGTCCTCATTGTTCTCAAAAAGATAAATTAAAAAAAAATTGATATGGATAAAAGTTTGATAACAGTAACGTCTCCGTTACTGCCGGACCTTGACGATTTTCACGCAATGCTCAAGGAAATTTGGGCGAGCAAGTGGATAACAAACAACGGTTCTTTTCATAAGCAACTGGAAAAGGAACTGGCTGCTTATCTGAAAGTACCTTTTATCAGTCTTTTCACCAATGGAACACTGCCATTGATAACAGCTTTGCAGGCTTTGAGAATAACGGGAGAGGTGATAACCACCCCTTATAGTTTTGTGGCTACCACCCATGCCCTTTGGTGGAATGGTATTACTCCGGTCTTCGTGGATATCGACCCGTCTACAGGTAATATGGATCCGGATAAGATAGAGGCTGCCATTACACCCAGAACGACGGCCATTATGCCGGTTCATGTATATGGAAAGCCCTGTGATACCGTGCGTATTCAGGAGATAGCCGATAAGTATGGCTTGAAAGTCATTTATGACGCGGCCCATGCGTTTGGTGTGGAAGTAAACGGTGAAAGCATTCTGAATGCGGGGGATATGTCCACGCTCAGTTTCCATGCCACCAAGGTTTATAATACGATAGAGGGTGGTGCTTTGGTCATGCACGATGAACAGACCAAGAAACGTATAGACTATTTGAAGAATTTTGGCTTTGCCGATGAGGTGACCGTGGTTGCTCCGGGTATAAACAGCAAAATGGATGAAGTGCGTGCCGCATACGGATTGCTGAATTTGAAACAGGTGGATGCTGCCATTGCTGCACGTCATCAGGTTGCCATAAAGTACCGTGAAGTGTTGCGTGGGGTGGATGGTGTCACATTCTTTGACGATATGCCGGACGTGAAGCACAACTATTCATACTTCCCCATTTTTATAGATGCAGAGAAATATGGTATGACTCGTGATGAACTTTATTGCAGGATGAAAAAACAGAATGTGTTGGGACGCAGGTATTTCTATCCGTTGATAAGTACTTTCTCTACCTATAAAGGATTACAGAGTGCCGGACCGGAAAATCTTCCTAACGCACATAAGATGGCTGACTGTGTGATTTGCCTGCCGATGCATCATGCGCTGGGAGAAGAGGAGATTCAACGTACATTGGATTTAATTGTAAAATAGGATATGAGGCAGAAAAAATTAATGCTCCTTGGAGGTATCCGTTATCTCCTTCCTGTGATAGAGGCGGCTCACGAGCAAGGTTATTATGTGATTACGGCTGATTATCTGCCTGACAATATTGCTCATAGATATAGTGATGAGTATGTCAATGTCAGCATTATAGACAAAGAAGCAGTATTGAAGGTGGCCCGTGAGAAGGAAATAGACGGTATTCTTTCTTTTGGAGTGGATCCTGGTGTTGTATCGGCATCGTATGTTCAAACCCAGATGGGTATTCCTTCATTTGGACCTTTCGAATCGGTTGAAATATTACAGAATAAGGATAAATTTAGGACTTTTTTGTCAGAGAACGGTTTTAATGTGCCTTGGGCTTTTGGTTTTTCTTCGCTGGAAGATGCTTTGGCTGATACAGACAAGTTTTCTTACCCTTTGATTGTAAAACCTACAGATTCTGCCGGTAGCAAAGGAGTGACCCGGGTGGACAAGGAGGAGGATTTAAAGGAGGCTTTGGAATATGCTTTCAAGCACTCTATCAAAGGAAATATTATAGTGGAGGAGTTTATCGAAAAACAAGGCTGTTCGTCAGACAGTGACAGCTTTTCTGTGAACGGGGTGCTTCAGTTTGTTTCATTCTCTGCCCAGCGTTTCGATGAAAATGCAGCAGGGACTTTCGTCCCTGCTGCATATTCATGGCCTTCGACCATGAATATGCAGCAAGAGTCCGAACTCCGTTCTGAACTCCAGCGTCTTCTTACCCTTCTTCACATGAAGACTGCCGTTTATAATATTGAGACCCGTGTAGGTGTCAATGGCAAGACTTATATTATGGAAGTGTCCCCTCGTGGAGGAGGTAATCGCCTGTCTGAGATGGTTCGTTATTCTACCGGAGTGGATATGATTACGGCTGGTGTGCGCGCTGCTGTTGGAGATTCTGTCGATGGTATAGAGCAGAAGCCATACATGGGGCATTGGGCGGAGATTATTCTTCATTCAGATAAGGACGGTTTGTTTGAAAGCTTGTATATCAGTAAATCTATGCGCTCTTATGTGATAGAAGAGGATTTATGGGTAATGAAAGGAGATGCAGTTCATTTTTTTGAAGGTGCTAATAATGCAATAGGAACATTGATTATGAAATTTAATTCACAGGAGCAATTAAAAGAAGCATTGGAGAAACAGGGGGAATGGTTGCATATTTCTGTAGATTAATTATAAAATGAAGAATATGTATGAAATTAGTATATAGTATTTTATTATCGAAAGAAATAAACAAGGACGAGTTTGTTAGTTTTGTAAAAGATACAGAACTATTGTTCGTTCCCCGATTAAGTACACGCGTTTCATTGATAGAGTATGCAGAGAAAATGTATCAGTACGCAACTTTGTTTATTGTGCGGGATATGGATGATGCAGGTAAATTAATAGCCTGTAATGCTGTTTATGTAAATGTAGCTCCGTTAGATTCTTTTGCAACATTTTTAGTTGTAAAGGAAAAATATGCTAATTATGGGATAGGAGCTAAGTTGATAATAAAAGCTGTCAGATACAGCAAAGAGTTGGGTAGTTCCGGATATTCACTAAAAATGAGAGCTTCTAATAAAGTAATGTATGATTTTTACCTTCGTCTTGGATTTATAAAGGTTTCGGAAGGAAAATATCCAAACTCAGAGGAATATGAATATGGTTTAAGAATATCATTTTAAAGCAAACAAAATTATGAAAGAAAAGGTATTAGAAATAATTAATCAAATTCGTGCAAGTAAAGACTTGACGACAGTTCTTACATTAAAAGCATCGGATGATCTGCGTAATGATTTGGACTTGACCTCATTTGATCTTGCAGAACTGACAGTCCGCATTGAGGATGAGTTTGATATTGACATTTTTGAGGATGGTCTTGTGAACACTATTGGAGAAGTTCTTGCAAAGTTGGAAAAATAAAAACGGTATGACTATGTTTTTATACAATGGAGAGCAGTCATATAGCTATGCGGACCTTTTAAAGGCTGTATGTATGGACGACTATGTTCCTTTATTAAAGACGCATGATCTTTTCAAGTATTTTTCCAACTTGATAAAAGCATTGGTCAATAATAAGCCTTTGGTATTGCTTGATTCCGACCTGAGTCTGTCCGAACTGGGTGGGATAAATGAAGAAAAGATTAATGTCATAGAGAAACTCCGGACACAAAAATTCTCATCAATGGATGAGGTGGTTAAGGCTTTACAGCAATCCGCTTCTGAAATTACGATATTTACTTCGGGAACAACCGGACAGCCCAAAAAGGTCATTCATAGTGTGCAGGGACTTACCCGTTCGGTACGTTGTGCCGAAAGGTATCAATGGCAGGTTTGGGCCTATGCCTATAATCCTACACACATGGCAGGACTGCAAGTGTTCTTTCAAGCCTTTGAAAACCAGAATACTTTGGTAAATGTGTTTGGTCTTGCCCGAAATGAGGTCTATAGCCTGATAGAGAAGTATTCTGTGACTCACATTTCAGCTACTCCTACTTTCTACAGACTGTTATTACCCTTTGAAAAAGAATATTCTTCTGTACAGCGGATTACTTTTGGGGGGGAGAAAAGTGACCGGCATCTTTTTGATGTTATACATGACATATTTCCTCTAGCTAAGATAAATAATATATACGCTTCTACAGAGGCGGGGTCTTTGTTTGCGGCAAAGGGTGATTGTTTCCAGATACCTGTTTCTATACGGGATAAATTTATGGTTGTGGATGATGAATTGCTTATTCACCGTTCATTGCTGGGACGGTCGGAAAGTTTTAGTTTTGATGGAGATTATTACCATTCAAATGATTTGATAGAATGGGTGGACCAGCAGGAGGGTATCTTTAGGTTTAAAAGCCGCAAGAATGAACTGATAAATGTAGGGGGGTATAAAGTCAATCCCGGAGAAGTGGAGGTTGTCATTAATGCCATTGACGGTATCCGTCAGTCATTGGTCTATGGGAAGTCCAACTCTGTTTTGGGTAATGTGCTTTGTGCTGATATCCAGTTGGAGGAAGGTGTTCTGTTGAAAGAGTTGGATATCCGTTGTCAACTCAAGAATAAATTGCAGGATTTCAAGATTCCCCGTAGGATAAAGTTTGTAGAGTCTTTTGCTTTAACAAGAACCGGAAAATTAAAAAGATTATGAACTATTTAGTGACAGGATGTTCGCGTGGAGTAGGCCTTGAAATATGTAGGGTACTATTGGAGCAAGGACATACCGTATATGGTGTAGCCCGTTCTTATACGGATGAGTTTAAAAAGCTGGAGTCAGAGTTTGACAATAAACTTTTCTTTAAAAGTATAGACTTGGGTGATAGTGAGAATGTGCACAGAAATGTGTTCAAGGACTTTGTAAATAATAGGATTCAGCTTCATGGTTATGTCAACAATGCCGCAATGGCTTATGATGATATTGTTACGAACTTGAAACTGGACAGATTGCAATCCATGTATTCGGTCAATGTTTTTACTCCGATGATGATAACCAAATACGTTTTACGTAATATGCTGCTTCATCATACCAAAGGAAGTATTGTTCATATTTCCTCTATCTCAGCACATACCGGCTATAAAGGGCTGGCCATGTATGCATCCAGTAAAGGTGCACTTGAAGCTTTCTCCAAGGATACGGCGAGAGAGTGGGGGGAGTTGGGAATACGCAGTAATGTGGTGGTTCCCGGTTTTATGGAAACGGCTATGAGTGCAACACTTACCGAAGAGCAGAAGAATCGTATTTATAAACGCACTTCGATGAAGGCTGCGACTTCGGTCCGTTCAGTGGCAGAAACTGTAGCATTTCTACTGTCTGATGGTGCTTGTAGTATTACAGGAGTTGAGGTCAGGGTGGATAATGGAACAATTTAGTTTGTTACTTGGTTTAGTTAATATTTTATGTTAGAAAATAATATATATAGTATGTAATTATTTGATAATGAATGTATTGTTGCCAACTTTCACGTCTACCTGTTCCGAATCTTCATCGGTTGCAGAATCAACATCGTTTCACAAGGAACGAAACTCTAATCTGGAACTTCATCGGAACTTTTTTCAAAAATATCTTTAACGGGTGCAGGGATTATGTTAACATGGTTCCTGACAAAATCACTTTGGCTGCCAGCCAATGTTAAATTCAAAACTAATTAATTAACAAAACTCGGTTTAGGGCACTGAAAAGTGCCCTTTCGAAGGGGGATGCCCTAAATTGAGTGCTTACAGTGTTTACAATATTAATAATTAATGAAAGAGAATATAATAGTGAACAATCTTGCTCCTGTAATTATACCTACATTATGTAGATATGATCATTTTAAAAGATTAATGGAATCTCTTAATAAATGCACATGGGCGGATAAAACAGATGTGTATATTGGACTTGATTATCCCGCAAAAGAAGAACATAGGGATGGTTGGATGAAAATAAAGAGATTTTTGTGTGAAGAAAGATTTTGTTTTAAAAAAATTGTAGTCTTTGAGAGAGAGTATAACTATGGAGTTAAGGGTGAAAATAATAATATATCAGCATTGATAAAGTATGTGAGTACGTATTATGATCGTTGGATTTTCTCAGAAGATGATAATGTATTCAGCCCCAATTTTTTGGTATACATAAATAAAGGACTAGAAAAATTTAAGAATGATAAATCTGTATTTGCCATTAATGGATATCGCCATTTTTACAATGTAAAATTCAAAGAGAATACATTCTTTAGGCAAAATATCGACTTTTCTGCTTGGGGATATGGAATATGGAAGGATAGATATGAGCAGATGACTCATAATATGACAAGAGAGTATTTGAGAAAATGTCTGTATAGTTTCCAGAAATGGAAAAAAGTGTGGGAATGTGGTTGGTTTAAAAGATCTGTATTCATTTCTAATGGAAGTAGTCATAAACCAATTTGTTTTCCAGATTGGATGATAGGATTATATTTGACACTAGAAAATCTTGATGTCATAATGCCTCGTATTTCTACAGTTAGAAATGAGGGATGGGATAATAGTGGGTTGAGTTGTAAAATATCAAAATGGGGAGATATTGCTCAAAAGCATACTTTGCAAGTAATAGACGAAAGTTTTGATTTTCAATATGTTGGTACTGGGCTTGAATATTATAATGAAAATAAACATATGTATATACTTGAGGGCATTGAAAAATCATCAAGTTTTGATTTTTTTATTCGCACAAACAAAGCTTTTGTAAAACTTATTCTAAAAAAGTAGTATTGTGTTATAAAACTAGAATTATAAATTGTGATGAAAAAAAAAATATTAATAAAAGCATCTGGTATAACTGCTCCCTCATGGAGAGGATATAATGCAGGAGTTGGTAGATCAACATTGATGTTGCTAAAATCTTTAGCTAAAATATCAAATTTACCTTTTGATATAGAAATATATGCAAGTGGGTTAAGTAGTGTAGGCTTTGATTTTCATAATTTGCCATTTAAGCATTTCTCCTTTCCTATTCCTGAGAAAATAGGGTGCGAATTGACAAGAATAGAACCATTTATTAGGTCTAAATTTGTGAATTATGATTTGCTTCATATTCCACATAATTTAGATGAAGTGCATTCTAAGGAAAGTTATATAGTAACACTACATGATGTTATAGCTTATGACAGAGCAATAGCTAATAACGATATAAAGACAGCTAAAAAATGGCAGAAAATGGCTTCTAGAGCAAAAGCCATAATGACTTGCTCACAATATTCAAAGTCAGAAATAGTTAGCAAGTTAAATATATGTCCTGAGGTGGTTTCGGTTGTTTATTGGGGAGCATCAACAGATAAATTTTATATTGAAGATAAAAATATAACAAAGAGGAATCTTCATTTATTAGGAATAGATGGGCCTTATTTTGTTTCTATATCATGTGCGCACCCAAGAAAAAATATTCGAATATTATTGAAGGCTTTTCAACTATTTTTACAAATAAATCCTAAGCATAAATTGGTTTTAGTGTGGAGTAATCCCCCTCAAGACATATTGCAGACGTATGCGAAGGAAATATCTGATCTTAAAATTGTTTTCCTTAAATATGTATCAGATGAATATCTACGTTCTTTATATAATGGTGCAACTTTAACAATGTATCCTTCTCGTTCTGAAGGATTTGGTTTCCCTATTTTAGAATCTTTTGCTTGCGGGACCCCTGTTATGACTTGCCGTAATAGTTGTTTGCAAGAAATTGGTAGAGATGTTGCACTTTATGTGGGCGAAGACAATGTTGATGAGATGGTAGATGTCATGAAATATTTTGAAAAGAATTTGTTTAATATGGAACTTTTTAAAAAAATGTCTAACAATTTACTGCCGTCTTTTTCTTGGGACGAAACAGCCTCTAAATATGTGGATTTCTATACAAAGTCTTTACTTTTATAGTTGAGTCCTAACATATATGGATATTTTTAATATTATCATTTTGATATTTTTAGTAGAGGTAATATCTTTTTTCATTAATAAAGGATATTCATTATCTGCTGTGATAGTTATAATGCTTCTTATACCGGGTATTCTGAAGTTTGATGTCGGTGTGAATTTAAATGTGTTTAACTTGGCTATATTCATTTTCTGTGGTCTTTTATTTCTTACTCGCAGACATCAAAGAGTACAGTTTAGAGGAATTCGAAAGGTGGTAAAGGGATATTGGATTTATATCCTTATTAGTGCGTTGGTAGCATCATCTGGTGATATTTCTATTGGAGAGTATTTGAAGAATATGCTGTTGTTTTCTATAGAATATACAATGATTGCTTATGCTTTATGTTATATAAGGTTGAATGATAAAACCATAAAAGTAATAGATATAACATTAATTGTTTGTGCTTTTATCATTATAATTTATGGATTATTCAATTATTTCACGTCTTTCAACCCGTATATTGCTTACATTAGCTTATTGACGGATAATGTTGATATGTCAAATGTCTTTCAAGAAGAAAGCCGTGGCTTGATTTCAGGAAGAATATCCAGCACCTTTATTCATCCATTACAATTGGGACAGGTTTCATTATTGCTCTTGTCTTATGCTATTTATCAGTTTAAATCTCGTTGTCTGCTATTTATATATTGGTTGATGATTATTGGCTTGATATGGATGTGTGTGTGTTGTGGGGCTCGGTCAGCATTGGTTCCGGTACTTTTGGTATTGGCTATATATATAGTTCATTATAAAAAAAAATCTTATATTGTGTCAGCTATTTTAGGAGGTGTGGCTTTACTGTTTTTTTGTTATCCAATGCTTCCTAAAAAGGTTAGAACGACAGTGGAAGGTATTGTGTTGTTTTGGGATGACAAGGCGGCTGTTAAGGCTGATATACATGGCAGTTCGGTAGATGGACGTACAGAACAACTAGCCTATGCGTTTCAAGCAATTGACAATAGACTGCTGATGGGCTATGGTGAGGGACATGTTCGCAATTATGGAAGCACTCATCCTGGGCTATTGGGGTATGAAAGTATCGTTTTGGAAGAACTTGTAGATAGTGGAATTCTTGGTGTTGTGATCTTTTTTACTTTCTATATTTTTTTGTATAAAGGGCTGTTAATGAAATGTATTAGTAAAAGAGAGAAAGGGCGCGTTCATAGTTTATGTCTTCCTTTTCTTTTAAGTATCTGTTTGACAGGAGTGTCTTATTCGTTTTTTACTTTGTATGTGATTCTTTATTTTCTTACTTTATATAATATAATAAATGGTAGAAAACAAAGATTTTATATTGAAAGGAATTGTATTTGTCATTCATAAATTTACTGATCTTTATTTTCTATTTTTTATAATAAATGAAATTACTTTTTGATGTTTCCGCTACACAACCTAACAGTTCTGGTAAACGGCATGGTGGTGGGCGTTATGGCGAGATTATTTTGTTTCGCATGATAGAACGTAAATTAAAATTTGCTTGTTTCTATGATAGTTCCAAATGGCTCAATCCGAAGGTGAAAACAGCTTGTCAAAAAGGGAAAATTCCTTTACACGATGTATGTGGATCGTCCGTGAAACAGATTGTCAGTGAATATGGTTATACTAGGCTTTATTCTTGCTTGCCGCAAGAATTGGCAGAGCTTACTTGTTGTGAAGTATATGGTACTGTACATGGGTTACGTGAATTTGAAACGCCATACGATACTATTTTTTACCATTATCATCATTCTCTGAAAGAGTGGGGGAAATTTACGATAAAAAAACTTTTGAATTCATGGTTTCGTCATCGCAAACATGGGGAATATTTACGGCGTTATATTCAATCATCGTTCCGGCTTATTACTGTTAGTGAACATTCACGCTATAGTATCCTTTCTTTTTTTCCGGAGATGAAAGATGAAAAGATACGTGTATTTTATAGCCCTAATACATCATGTGGAGAAAAAAAAGAACGAAATCCTGCTATTTTTCGTTATTTCTTGGCAGTGAGTGGTAATCGTTGGGAAAAGAATAATTTACGAGCTGTTATGGCGTTTGATCGTTTGGTAACTGATGGGCGTTTGCCACAGGATGTAAAAATGATAGTCACGGGTATAAGAGATAATATTTTTAAATATAGAGTGAAAAATCCAGACCGTTTTGTGTTTCTTGGTTACGTGGATGATGATGTCTTGGAGCAGCTTTATACGGATGCTTATCTTTTTGTCTATCCATCTTTGAATGAAGGATTTGGTTATCCTCCTATCGAAGCGATGAGATATGGTGTGCCTGTTATTGCTTCTCCATTGTCCTCCATGGCGGAAATTTGTGGAGCGGGTGCCCTTTATTTTGACCCTTTTTCTGTGGAGGAAATCATGAATAGAATGTTAATGATGATGCAACCTGAAATATATCAAGAATATTCGTGTAAAGGTCAAGAACAATATAAACGAGTGTTAGAAAAGCAACAAAAGGATTTGGATGAACTGATTGATTATATTACTAACTTTAACGATTATGAATAGAAACAATAACTAGAATAGATTTTGCGCCTTTTATGTCATTGAAATAGCTTTGATATACATCTTTTTAATATTTCTCCAATGTATCATCTTGGCTTTCAAAAAAAACTTTAATGATTACAAGGATTATCTGAGTTTAATCCTTAATAAAATTTTGTTAGTCAATGGCTAATGTTAAAATAAAAATTGTTTTTTAATAAAACTTGGTTGGGGACACTATTTGGTGCTTTAATTAAGGGGGGGATGCCCTAAATTGAGTGCTTACATAAGCAAGTAGGAAATTAGAACAAAAGGCTAAGACAGAACGCCACTTGTCCGCCTTAGCCTTTCAATAAAAATAAATTTACTTTTCCAGAAATCCATATTCACTTTCCACATCAAAACAAGGGCACGCCTTCGGAATGCTTCCCGGCATGTTCCGGTGTCCTCGGATCTTCGCGTCCGGAAAGAGTTTCCTGAGCTTCATCAGCAACAACAGCAGCTGCTCACATTGTTCCTGCGTGCGCGTGTCGGCCGGGTGGCCTTCCGCATCCAGACCACCCTCATAGCAAATGCCGATGGAGCAACGGTTCCAGGGGCGGCAGTGCGCGCCCACTTCCTTCAGCTTGCGGTGCTGGGTGATGATGCCCGAGCGGCGGATGTAGAAATGATACCCGATGGTGCGGAACTTGCGCTGGCGGTGGCAGCGCAACAGGTCCTCTACGGTGAAGTCCCGGTTCTCGCGGGTGGCGGAGCAGTGAATGATGATATATTTCACCTCCTGCATGTACGGTCCGTCCTCGACGCTTTTCAGCAGTTCTCGTTCGCTCGCCACTTCCTCATCGGCGGTGAACAGGGGGAAGGATTCCTCTATCATAGGCTGAAAGGAAAGGTTGTGCAGCTGGTGATGCCCAGTGCGGTGAGGGCGGCGATTGCCGCCTGGATGATGGCCTGAAGAACCTTCTGCCATGTGATTTTATTATTTTCGCTCATTATTGTAAGCAGTCAAAAATTGGCTCATAATTGAAATCTCTATCTTCGCTGCGAACAAAAATTTTAGGATTTATGTATAG